>CAKZNR010000060.1 GCA_937129725.1 uncultured Cellvibrionales bacterium
TGAAGAAAACACCCTGGTGTTAATCGACGGCATGCGCACCATCAACTACCCGGCGCCCGATGGCAACGGCTGGGCTTCGGTGGATATCAATGCCTCGATTCCACGCATTGCGCTGGCCCGCACCGAGCTTCTGCTGGACGGCGGCTCGGCCATTTACGGTACCGATGCTGTGGCTGGCGTAGTCAACCTGATACCCGACTACGATTTCCGCGGTGTGAAGCTGCAATACAGCACCACCCGGGTTACCGAAGCCATGGGCGCGGACGATTATTCGCTGGGGCTGCTGCTGGGCACAGGTAACGACACTACCAGTGCGATTGCGGCATTTGATTGGCGCCGCCGCGACCTGCTGCTTGAAACCGACTCCGATGGCGATGAACAGCTCGACCCCAACCTTGTAGGGCAGGATATCGGCTCGTTCAACTTCGCCAACTTCTGGGATGCTGGCGATGTGCCCATACCCAGGGGCGGGCCTGCTGCCGTTCCCCAGCTGGACCCATTGTGTGGCGATACCAGCGCGTTTCCCGACCAGCCACCTGCCTATGCGGGCCAGATTATCAATTCCCGCGGCACTGATTTTTGCCAAGGTTTTTCCGAGATCGTTCCAGTTTATTCACGCAACCCGGTGGACTCCTTCACGGCATTTGCCGCCATCGAGCACAACTTTTCGGATCGCCTGACGGGTTCTACCAACTTCACCTTTAGCCAGACACGACTGGACCGCCAATGGGAATTCGGCGGAACCGTTACCCCGGTACTGGACGGGGATGGCGACCCCTTCACCATTATCACTCCGGCAACTAACCCCGGTGTGCTGTACGCCGAGAGTATTGACCCGGGCAACTGGTCAGACCCGGATGGCTACGTATCGCAAAACTACCAGGCCGTGCCCTATCAACAGGCCCTGCCCGGCTTCCAGGAAGACCAGCAGCTGCGGCTGGCTGGTTCGCTGGACTACGAACTAAATGACGACTGGAACCTGGGATTCGACGCCATTATTGGCGAGGGTTTCGCCGAGGTGCATCGCCGTTACATCGTGCCCGGCCGAATGCAGTCTGCGCTTGATGGCCTGGGTGGGCCGGAATGTGCGCCCGGATCAACCCCGGGAACCGGAACCTGTCATTACTGGAACCCCTTCATGAGCGCCGGTTTGGCTAATGCAGAAACACTGGGACTGGCCAATTCACTTGAAGTAGCAGACTGGATAATGCCGCTGGATACGCGTGACTTCACCAACAAGCTTGAGTCTTACCAGCTGGTACTGGACGGTCAGCTTTCAGGCTTCGAGCTGGGAGGCGGGCCGGTAGGAGTGGCCTTGGGGTTCGAGCAACGCAAAGACAGCTTCGATGCCGATTTCGACCCCATCATGAATCAGGGCGGCTATAACAACCAGGAAGGCAGCCCGGTGCCCGACTATGACGGCACCATCAACGTGGATGCCCTGTTCGGCGAGATCATTCTGCCGGTTACCGAGGATTTGCTGGTGCAACTGGCCG
>CAKZNR010000061.1 GCA_937129725.1 uncultured Cellvibrionales bacterium
CCCACAGCAAACCCCAGGTCAGGGCGTAGATGACGGCAGAGATGTGAAAGCCGGCAATCCACATGGCGACCACCATTGCCGCAGAGACTGCAAACAGCACCAGAAAGGGTAGTATTCGAGTGCGACCAAAAAAGAATTCCCGCGCAGGCAGGGGAATGCAGATCCAGCCAAGGCAGATGCCGCACCAGGCAAACATGACGGCGATGTCGATAACTTCTTCATTGCCTTGGGCAATGCCCCATACCAGATAGGCTGCCAGTATGGCTTGCAGGTAGTAAGGTACAACTAAACGCATATTATTATTTTCCTGAATATGAGCCGAAAGGCTCGTCCCCCATTGATCAGGCGCCGATTTTATATCAGATCGTCAATCAAGTGCTTTGCGAAGTGTAAAGTCTACCGCTTAGCAGCGGCAGTGCCGTTTCTACCCGAAGTATTCTGCCACCCAGCGAAACAGATTTCATGCCGGCCCGGGCAAACATTTCCAATTCATAGGGCGTAAAGCCACCCTCGGGGCCAACCGCAGCAGCGACGGTTCGCATATGCCAACCGGGCAGACTTGATTGCTGTCCGGGTGGCCGACCAGCCCTATGCGCCCCTCAAGCATGGCCGGCAGCTGATCCTCTACAAAGGGTTTGAAACGGGGGTGCAGATGAATGCCGGGCAAGCAGGTAACGGCGGCCTGCTCGGCACCCCGAATCAGTGTTTCCCGAAGGGCGGTTGGCTGCAGGTATTTGCTTTGCCAATAGCTCTTGTCCACCTTCCAGCTGTTGATCAAATGAATGGATCGAAAACCAATCTGCACCGCACTTTCGATAACTCGACGGGCCATTTTAGGGCGGGGGAGGGCCAGTACCAGATCGGCATCGAGCAACTTACCCCCGGGTCGGCTTAACTCTATGTCGTCCAGGTGCGCGGTATTTTGATGAAGGCTGGCCAGCCTTGCGGTACCGCAATTGCCATCAATTGCGCCCACCCGAATGCGCTGCCCTGGTTTGGCACGGAGTACCTCCCGAATATGCCGCAAAGCAGCACCTTCAAGCAGCAGGCTATCGTCCTCTTTTAGTTTGTTCTTGTCGAAAAGCAGCAAATTCATATTGGTTATGACCTCAGTTTCCCCTGTGTATGAACAGAGGTTAACTTGCGTCCGAACAGCTTCTACGGGACATTAACGCAAACATTACATACCCCTATAATTTATGCGTGTATTACTGATCGAAGACGACAAAGAGCTATCCGATTACGTAGCCAAAGGGCTGCGCGAGCAAGGGCATACGGTCGAAGCCTCCTATGATGGCAAAGATGGGCTGTTTCTTGCTACCACCGAGAAGTTCGATCTATTGGTGGTTGACCGAATGTTGCCCAAGCTGGACGGCCTGACCATCGTGAAAACCCTTCGCGGCGCCAACGCCAAGGTGCCGGTGCTGATTCTCAGTGCGCTCGGCGAGGTGGACGACCGGGTCATTGGCCTTAAGGCAGGCGGCGATGATTATCTTGTTAAGCCTTTCGCCTTCAGTGAACTACTGGCGCGTATGGAGGCCCTTAAACGTCGCTACGACGCCGAGGCAGAGCAACCCACAACCAAGTTGGCGGTTGGCGACCTCGAAATGGACCTGCTGGCACGCAAGGTAACACGAGGCGGTAAAAAGATTGATTTGCAGTCCAGAGAGTTTAAGCTGCTGGAATACCTCGTGCGACATCAGGGGCAGGTTGTTACCCGCACCATGTTGCTCGAGAACGTGTGGAACTATCACTTTGATCCCCAGACCAATGTGATCGATGTTCACATCAGCCGACTGCGATCAAAAATAGACAAAGAATTTGACACTCCCCTCATCCATACAGTCCGCGGAGCAGGTTACATCGTCGAAGCCGGCTGAAACTGACCGTGCCTATACCCGAAGCTCCAGCTTCAAAATGGCACTGTTTTTTACAGTGCTATTGGGTACGGCCGTTTCCTTGCTGGCCTACTTCCTCAACCAATTCAACGAGTCCAGCCTGATTCGTGAAGTCGAATTAGGCATCGATGCCAATATCGATGCCTTTGAAGACTGGCAAGTGTTGGCCTTTGACCTGGTTGATGCACAAACCGTGCTCGACAATATGCAGCAGAATCATCCGGATACCTGGTACGTCTACTACGACGCTATGGGTGGGGTGGTTTATCAGGATATCCTGGTGCCAGACCAGCAAATATCTACATTGGCCGAAGGCATCATACTCTTTGAGATAGCACCCACCGCCGTGATTGACGCGCGTCCCATTGAAGAAACGCGCACCGTGGCCGCCAAAATCCATACCTTTGCTGACAACTCCCGCCTGCTGGTGGCGCGTGACATCGAGGACGCCCTTGAGACGCGCCAGCTGATGCGCAACCTGGGATTGGTCACCATTTTGCTTATGCTGGCGGTGATTGGCGTTTCCTTTTTTGTCAGCACTTACGTGGTAAGCCTGATCAACCGAATCTCGCGCACTACCCGGGAAATTATGATTACCGGCGATCTTTCACGGCGTATTCACGTGGGTTCGCGCTGGGACGACCTGGCCAACCTGGCTGGCTTGCTTAACGAAATGCTCAGCCGCATTGAAGACTTGATACTTGGTGTGCGGCGGGTTGCAGATAACATTGCCCACGACCTG
>CAKZNR010000062.1 GCA_937129725.1 uncultured Cellvibrionales bacterium
TGCCGCAGCGACGGGCCGATAAAGAAAAATATGAAAACGCAAAAATCCAAAACGGCAAAGACAGTAACAGGTAAATAAGTGGAAACGGCCAGCGCACCTAAACGTATTCGCATCGGCGACATTCTGGTTGCCCAGCAGATTATCAGTCAGCAGCAGCTGGAAACCGCGCTTGCCGCAGCACAGGGCACAGCCGAAAGACTGGCCAGCGATCTGACAGCCGCCCGCGAAGACGGGGCTGCCCGTGCCGAAGCGCTGCAGGCCGATATCGCCACGCGCGAACGCCGCATTGGCACGCTTGAGGCCGAACTGGCCGCTGCCCGCCAGCTTGAGGCCGGGTTGAACGCCCGCCTTGCCGAAGTGCTGCAAGAAGGCGAGGCCGAAGCCAGCAGCCTGCAAACGCAGGTCGATGAACAGGCCGCGCGCATTGCCGCGCTTGAGGCATCATTGGCCGATACCCGCGCTGCCGGAGCCGTGACTGACGGACGGTTGGCACAGGTGCGCGACGAACTGGAGGTCGAACGCGATATCCGGCGCGAGCTGGTGCGCGAACTGGCGCAGTTGGAGGCCGAAAAGGCGCAGGTCGAACGGGATCTGGCGCAGGCCCGCACCGCCATGGGGGAATCCTGGGGCGATCTGGGCTTCAACGAGGCATTGGCTTTCTTCAACCAAAGCGAAGCCGAAGCGCTGGAAGCCGAAATGACCGCCTTGCAAGAGCGCAACCTTGCTTTGGTCTCGCAACTGTCAGCCGCGCAAGGTTTGGCCGAAGACCGCGCCGCGCGCATTGCCGCCCTTGAGGCCGAAACCGGCGCGCTGTCGCAAAGCCTGACAGAGGCGCGTCGTGCAGCCAGCGAAGGGGCGGCCTATGTCGAGAGCCTCACCACGCAGACCACCGCACTGGAGCAGGCTTTGGCCGAGGCCGAAGCCCGCGATGGTGACCAGACCCAAACCATCGCCGAATTGCGCGGCAATGCCGCCGGGCTGCAAACCCAGATCGAAGCCTTGCAGGCCCGTGTTGTGGACCGAGAAACCCGGATCGGCGAATTGCAGGCAGATAACACCCGCCTGACCGACCAGCTTGGTGCTGCCGGTGGGGCCAACGCCGAACAAGCCGCCCGGTTCCAGTCGCTGGCGGCACAGAATGAACGCTTGGCGACCGAACTTGCCACCGCCGTGGGCCGCATCGCGAACCTGGAGGGCCTGTCGCTGGGCGTGTTCGCCTCCACCGTGCTGCCGGAGCTGCTGCTGCAGCTGCTACCACTACCACTGCCATTTCCAATCCCTTTAACGCTGGGAACCCCGCTCCTCCTGGCTCTGGACCTCCAGCGGCGCCCCACGCTGTGACCAGCTACTACGGCTACACTGGGAACGGTGCCTATGCAGCTGCTACAGTAAATGCAACGGCGGCAAATGATACAACCGCTCCTGATGTTCCAAGCGCCCCAACGGTAACGGCGGGGGTAAAGCAATTAGAGGTTTCATGGCA
>CAKZNR010000063.1 GCA_937129725.1 uncultured Cellvibrionales bacterium
TTTTATGGCGTTGCGGCAATGGAAATGCGCAGTCGCCAGGACAGTGAGCTGCGCCAGGACCTGTTCCGGGCCTGGAGCGTGGTCAGCCAGGACCTGCTGCACATGCGCGCCCGACCGGTGCGCGGTCAGCTGGGCGAGTTTGAGCCGGCCTATCGCGCCGGCGCCGAACCCTATTTGCTTGAATTCACCCGCGGCGGTTTGCCATCCATGCCGGTATCACCCGGCGGGATGATGCGTGTTGCATATCAGCTGGACGACGAGGGCGGCCTTTACCGGGTTAGCTGGCCGGGCCTGGACGCTCCCGAGGCGATCGAGCCGCAGCAGAGGCTGCTGGTTAGCGGATTGCAGGAATTCACTGTCGAACAGCTTGGCAGCGACAACTTTTTCTCGCCACTTTGGCCGCCCATTAATCAGGAAAATGCGTCGCTCAACCTGTTGCCGCGAATGGTTCGGGTTAGCCTGGTGACGCTGGACGGTTTCGAGTTTTCCCGCTTGCTTCCCGGTGTAATGCCGCAGCCTCTGCCTCGGGAAAACGGCCGCGGCGATGAGCAGCAGGATGACGACTCATGAGTGGTCGCCGGGATATGAGCCAGAAAGGCATCGCTCTGATGCTGGTGCTCGGGCTTTTGGTTGTGATCGCCCTCTTTATGACCAGTATCAGTTATCGCCATCAATTGGCGAAAAGCCGCGACGAGTCTGCCCTGAGGCAGGATCAAACCCTATTGCTGGCACTCAGCGCCGAAAGTTGGGCCAGGCAAATGCTGCGCGATGATGCAGCTTCCAACCGCACCGACAGTTGGGAGGATCTTTGGGCCCAACCCATACCACCATTGCCGGTTGAGGGCGGTACGCTGACCGGCTGCCTGCGCGACCTGCAGGCGCGATTCAATCTGAACAGCCTGGCTGGTTACAATGCCGAGCGATGGGAGGAGGCTTCCGTTTCGCTTTATGCCAGTGAGCTGGATACCTTTCTAAATTTGCTGGCCTTGCTGGAACTGGATTCAAGTGAGTTGCGCGCGGCATTGCTGGTTGACTGGATGGATGCCGATCAGGAGCTGTTGGTGGGCGGCAGCGCCGAAGACCCCGACTACCTGTTCGAGGAGCCCCAGCGCCTGGCTGCAAACCAGCCCCTGGTGGCAGTGGAAGAGTTGGCCGCTGTGCGGGGCTTTGATGAAGGCGATGTGTTCCGCCTGCGGCCTTACGTTACGGCGCTGCCGGCCGGCAACGGGATTAACATCAATACGGCGGCACCCGAGTTGCTGATGGCGCTTTCGCCCAACCTGGATCCTTTTCTGGTGGAGTCGGTGTTGGCCGAGCGCCCCTTCGACAACCTGGACAGTTTTTACCAGTTCGTGGCCGAGGGCACCGGCTTTTTGAGCGAGGCCGAGTTTCGTGAGCAGCTGCCGCAGGAACTTGTGAGTGTCAGCAGCCAGTATTTCGAGTTGCTGGCGAGGGTAGACCTGGGTGGGCAATCGGTTAATATGCGCTCCCTCATTTACCGCGCAGGGGGTCAGCAGACCGACGTGTTTCTGCGCGAATTTCAGGTTAGGCCCAGCGTGAATTCCAGTGATGAACAGGTTATCGTAAGCAGCTTTGATTGCTCGCTGCCGGAGTGGCTAATTGATGAAAACTGAGCAGATGCATTTGCACGATTTTGTCAGTCTGGCCGAAATGCCGGAAGACAGCGCTTGCATGCTCTGGGTAAATTCCGACGAACTGAGTTTTCACCCGGTGGAACTGCCGGACGTGCCGCAGCGCAAGCTGCAAAAAATGCTGCCCTGGCTGTTGGAAGATCAGCTTCTGGCCGCGCCGGAAGATATGCACCTGGTACTGATGCCGGCTGCCGGCGATGAGCCCGATAGCCTGATAGCGGCGCCGCGAGACTGCATGCAGCGATGGCTAACCCTGCTGGGAGACAGAAGCCCGCGGGTGAAAGCGCTGTTTCCGGACGTGCTGGCGTTGCCCTGGGAACCAGGTTGTATCAGCCTAGCCAGCCAGGGAACGCGCTGGCTGGTGCGCACCAGTCTGAACAGCGGCTTTTCCGGATCGCAAGATTTTGTCGGCCCCATTCTTGCCAGCCGCCTCGCAGCCGATGAAGGCCTGCAGTTGCACTGCTATGGCTTTGACGACGCTCCACTCGGCCTTGAAGTGCCTGCCGCGCAGCTGTTCCAGCGAGACGCCGGCATCAACTGGGCTACAGCATCGACACCTGCAGCCAATCTGCTCACCGGGGAATACCGTCCGGCAAGCATGCACTTCAGCCTCGGTCGCTGGCGGCCCGCATTGGCAGCGGGCTTGTGCGCCCTTGCGCTGGGGCTTTCCTGGCTGGCGCTCGACTACCGTGATTCAGGTGCCCGCCTGGCCGAGGTCAATCAGGCCCTGGCCAGAGACTACCAGGCGCTGTTTGCCGGGCAGGCGCCGGCCTTGCAGGGTTTGCGGCAAGCTGCGGAAACCGAAATTCGGCGGCGCGAACAGCTGTACCTGGCCGAGCAAACGTCGATATTGCCCCTGATGCGGCAGCTCGATCCCCTGCTTAGCGGCTGTCGCGACTGCATGCCGGGCCACATCAGCCTGAGCGATCAGTCGGCCGAGATAGTGCTTAATGCCGATGCCAGCGCCATTGCCGGGCTTCGGCAGCTAGATGGCTGGAATGTGACGGACAGTCCGGAGGCGGGTCAGGTTCGTCTGCAGCTCGAGAAGGCTGGCCCATGAATAGTGCACTGGAAAAATTGCAGGGCTGGTTTGGCAGCCGCACGGCGCAGGAGCAGCGTATTCTTGCCTGGGGCACACCCGTTATCCTGCTGTTGGTGATTTACCTGCTGGTACTGCAGCCGGTAACTTCTGCCTGGTCGGGCCGCCAGCAATTGCTCGAGGCGCGCCTTGACGATCTTGAGTGGCTGCGTGCGCAAAGTTCGCTGGTGGATCGCTTGAACACCAGCTGCGACCCGCGCCGCGAGCCTTTGCAACTGGACCGCATCGAAAGCGAGATAACTGCGCTGGCGCAGCGCTTGAGCCTGATGGCCAGCGTGCGCCGGGTGACGGGCGAAGACAGTTGGCTGGTTGAGCTGGATTCGGCCCAGGGCAATCGCGTGCTGGTGTATGCCAGGTCGCTTGTGTGCGCCGGCCTGCAGGTTTCAAGCCTGGATTTCACCCTGGCCGAAACTGGCAGTGATGTGGGGCGGGCCGAGTTGCGCGCAGGGTTGGCATTGCCATGAAATGGCTTCTGGGTAGTTTGGGCACAGTCGCGGGCCTTGTTGTGCTTTGCCTGCTGTTACTGGTTAACCTGAGTATCGAGGGTTTGGTGCCATTCGAACAGTGGGAGTTGCGCTATGACAACACCCGCGACGCCCGCCTGGGCTCGGGTAGCCTGAGATTGCAGTCGGTGCAGTATCCGCAGCTGGGTGTGGTCGCTGTTGCCTGGCGCTATTGCCCCGGGTTGCAGCCGCTTACCTGGTGTTTACAGCTTGAAAATTCGGAAATGCGCGCACAGGGTCGCGTCAGCCTGCTGGGCTGGGACAGGCTTCTGTTGCGCGACGCGCAGCTCGACCTGCGTTCGCTGGAGCCCCTGGGCATTTCGACTTCCACCATCAGTGCTCGCCTGCAGGCCGATATTGGCCGGCTCGAGCTGGGCAGTTTGCAATGCCCTTTCAGCCCGGTCGAGGCAAGTTTGAGCGGCGAAATTAGCGGTTTGCGGATTCTTGGTGGGGCATTTGGCGATGTGCAGTTGTCCGGCTCCACGCTGGCAGCTGATCAACACCGGCTTGTGTTGGATGGCGGGTTTCTCAGCGGTGAAGTTGAGCTGGACAATTCCGGTAGCTACCGGGCGCAGGGCGAAATGACCGCACCTCCCGAGCTGGAGGGGTTGATTCGAAATTTCGCCAGTCATCTGGGTGGCAAGCGCTATGCCTGGCAAAGCAGCGGGCAGGTGCCATGTTGAAGTCGATTGTACCCGGCCTGTTATCGAGAGCGCCCCTGCTGCTGGCGCTATTGTTGAGCCTGCTGGCTCTCTGGTTTGCCTGGCTGCTGGTCGACCGGCTGGCCTTTTCCAGTTTCAACCTGGGCTTGCAGCCCCAATCGGTGCAACCCCTGCGGGATACCAGTCGCCTTGCCTGGTTTCGCGCCGAAGGTGAGACTGCTGCCCCGGTTACGGTTGTGTCTGGCTCTGAAGACGACGAGTTCCAGGATGCCTCGGCCAACGCGCAGCTGCTGGGTGTCTTGATCGGCGAAGGCGATCTGGCTTTTGCGGCAATCCAGACTCCACAGGTTGCCGATGGCGTATATGCTGTCGGACAGGAAATTCTGCCCAATCTGGTGCTGTTGCGGGTTGAACCCAACCGGGTGGTGGTGCGCGAGCGCGGTGCCGAGCGTCAGATACGTCTAAAACCGCTGTCGGATGCAGCCCAAACCAGCGACAGCGAATTGATCGAATCGGTACCCAGGGACACTACTTCCGGGTTCAGCCTGTCGGGCGTGATGGGTGCCACGCCTGTTAGCGTGGCGGGCGAGGGCATAGGTTTGCGCCTCGATGCACTCGACAGCGAGGTTGCCGCCATGTCAGGTTTGCAGTCGGGTGATATTGTGCTTGCTGTAGGTGGCCGGCCGGTGGCGCAGTTGATGGCCAGCCCGGCGGCATTCACACAGATGAGCAATGAAACAGCCTTGTTGGTGCGCGTCAGGCGCGGCGAACAGGATATGGAATTAACAGTCAATGCGCGGTCGATGCGCGAGAGAATCCTGCCGGAAATAGGGCAGGGGATGGTGCAATAATGATTTCCACAAAGCTGAATAAAGCCCTGCCGATACTGCTGGCAATTTTCCTGGCCTGGTCGGGTCTCCTGCACGCTCAGGAGGTTCGTATTAATTTCCGCGACGCCGATATTCGCAGTGTAATCGAGAGTGTGGCCGAAATTACCGGCAAGTCTTTTGTGTTGGATCCGCGTGTGCGCGGCACCGTAACCATTGTTTCGCCGGAACCCATTGCCGAAGACCTGCTCTACGAGGCGATCCTGTCGGCATTGCAGGTGCAGGGGTTCCAGGCCATCGATGACGGGGCTATTGTGCGGGTGGTGCCCTTTACCACAGCCTTCAATACGCCTACCGATTTTGTCGGCAGCGAACTCGAGACCCGGGTGTACAAGCTCGATCATGTGCGTGCATCCGAGGTGCTTGCAACGGTTAAACCCATTATGAGCAAGGGCGGCCTGATGCAGCCGTTTGACGCCGGCAATAACCTGCTGGTAACTGACACCGTTTCGCAACTGGATCGGCTGGATGCCCTGCTGGACGATCTGGATACGCCCGACAATTCGGCGGTCGATGTCATCAACCTGGAGTTTATTTCTGCTGGCGAGGCACTGCACATCGCCAATCAGATGCAGTACCTGCAGCAACAGCAGTTGAGCATTGTTGAAGACACCTTCAACAACCGGGTGATTGTGGGTGGTCCGCGCATGGCACGACTCTCGTTCAAGCAGATGCTTGAGTCGCTGGATGTGCCCACCACGCGCAATGGCGGCGTTGAGGTAATTTACCTGAGCTACGCCGACGCCACCTCGGTAAAAACCCTGCTCGACGGTATGCTGCAATCGCCCACCTTTTTGCGACTGGCCGGTGAAGGCGGTGCCGAGGGCAATACCAATTCCTACCGGGTTGAGGTGGACGAGGATAACAACGCCCTGGTGGTGGCGGCTTCATCTACCGTTGTCGCTGAAATTCAGAATGTGGTGCGCAAGATCGACCGGCCCCGCCAGCAAATACTGATTGAGGCGGTGATTGCCGAGGTTACCGAGAACCAGGCGCGTGAACTTAGTGCGCAGCTGCTTTACGCAAGTCAGGATGTTGGCGGCTACATTTCCCGCTTTGATGACCTGATACTCAGCCTGGTGGGCGCCGGGCTGGACGGCAATGTCGACAGCAGCGAGGCGGCGCAGTTTGCCGGCCAGGTGCCCAACGGTGGAATATTTGGCCTCGGCTCGATTAACGATACCGACCAGCGCGGTTTTGGTGCGCTGATCCAGGCGCTGAAAAGCGACAGCGAAACCCGCATTTTGTCTACCCCATCGGCGGTGGCGCTGGACAATGAGGAAGCCCTGCTATCGGTGGGCAATGAAGTGCCTTTTGTGACCGGCAGCTTTACCAATACCAACAATGCCAGCACCAATCCGTTCCAGACTATCGAGCGTCAGGAAGTGGGGGTTATGTTGAGAGTTCGCCCGCAGGCCAACGAGGGCTCGGCGGTGCGCCTGGAAATCGAGCTCGAGTCGTCCAACCTGCTGGCACAGGCGCAGCAGGATTTGACCCAAATTGGAGGCAGCAGCCGTATGCACCATCGCTTTGTGACCCTCGGCCTTCAGCGTTTCGACAAAGCACAATGCAGTCAACGGATTGACGAAAGACGAGGCAGCTTCAACGGCTGTCGTGTCGTCCTTATGTGGCAAAACAGCCATGGCGGGTGATTTCACATATTGCTGGTAAGACTGACCGGTGACCAGAGACACCAGCTTGCCCTCCATATGTTTGACATTGTCACCGGCGGCGACAACCGTGCCCGCACCCTCATTGCCAACCGGCAGGGTTTGGTCAATGCGCGCGCGCATCGGATCCATCATGGCCTCCGGCACGGGCGCGACCATTTTTTGCTCATTGCCCTGTGTCACCAGCTTGCCTTTTGTGTAATCGGCAAAACCGATAAGCGGGAACATATCGGATGGGTTAATCGGCGCGGCTTCCATGCGCACCACAACCTCATCGGGGCCGGGTGTTGGGATGTCATGCTCGACAATAGACAAGACCAGCTCATTATCGCCGGTGATGGTTGATAATATTTGACGGTTTCCACTCATGTTCTTCTCCTTAGAATGGTTAGGGCCGCATGCCGGTAAGATAAGGCTGCGGTTGTTCGCTACGATAGGCGTGAAGCGCAAGTGTCAGCCAGCTTATCAGCTTTGGGCGGGTTTCGCGCGGGTCAATAATTTCATGCACAGATAAACCTTCAGCACGCGGGAAGGGCGATTGGCTGGCGGCCAGCATGTCTTCGAGTTCTTTTTGCCGTGCCGCGGGGTCTTTAGCGGCGGCAATCTCGCGGCCAAAAGCGACGGCAACACCGCCTTCAACCGGCAGCGCGCCACTGGCGGCACTGGGCCAGCTCAGCACATAGCCATCGGGGCCGAAATGCGCTTGCGCGGCGACACCAAAGGCTTTCAAAACCTGCACGCTGGCCCATGGCACACGGCTTTGCAGCACGGCAGAAATGGCGGCTGTGCCGTGGCGAATAGTGCCAGCTTTCTCGCTATCGGGGCCAATCATAAAGCCCGGCTCATCGACAAAGCTGATGACCGGCAGGTGAAAGCTGTTACAAAAATCGACAAAGCGACGCAGTTTTTGCGCCGCCGCCGCCGTCATGGCACCAGCATAATACATGCAATCATTACCGATAATGGCAACCGCTTCGCCATTCATACGGGCGAGGCCGGTGATGAGGCTGGGGCCGTATTTTCGTGACATTTCAAAAAAGCTCGAGCCCCCATCGTTTTTGACGCCGTCTTTATCGACAACGGCCTCAATGATTTTACGCATTTGAAAAGGCTGGCGGCGATTGGTCGGCACGATGCTTGCCAGCGCATCCTCGCAGCGATCGGCCTTATCGGTAACGGGCAGCGTGTCAGGAAAACGCCACGCATTATCGGGCACATAGGATAAAAAGCGCGCGATTTGTGCCATGGCATCGGTTTCATCCGCGGCCAGATTATCAATCGCCCCGCTGGCCAAATGCACTTGCGGGCCGCCCAGTTCTTCTTTGGTCATGTCATGACCGAGCGCGCGTTTGACGACT
>CAKZNR010000064.1 GCA_937129725.1 uncultured Cellvibrionales bacterium
TGTGGCGGTACGTCGAAGGTTTTGGGTATGCCTGGAGTAACAGCCGCAGTGCGCCTCGTAGCCTGGATGATATCGAGTTGCCCATGGCGGCACTTCTGTTTCACGAGCTGGCTCACGCCAACGATTTTTTTCCACAGTCCAGGTTCCACCTTCTCAATCCTGGCCTGTCGGTATACCTCAACGCCACGCTGGGTTCGGATAGGCGCCTGTCAAACTCAATCGATGCGCCCACATCGCAAACCCTGTTTGATCTGGCCGATGTGATGTATTTCGGCGAAACCGCGAGCCCTGCGCAGCTGCAGCTACAGCCTGGCGATGTTGCGGCCGAATTTCGTCTCGACAGCGCAAGCGCCATGTATGGCTACGCCACCCAATACGAAGACTTTGCCATGCTGGTGGAAGAGGTACTGATGCGCCATCACTACGGCTTGCAGCGAGATTCCGGATTTACCAATCGCCCGCAAGCAGGTAGCCCACGCAGTGCCTATATATTGGCCTGGGGTATGCGTCAACGCGCGTTCGATCCTCTGGTTCGAAATCGCGCCATACGCGCCATGCAGCTGCTATTTAACCAAACCGATGTGACGCTGTATTTTCCTCCGGCTGTGCAATCGCAACTGCTGGATAGCGGTATCAGCTGGGATACCAGTATTCTCAGCGGGTCCGGCGCGCAAAAACGCAGCGAGGGTGCGGATTCGCAAGAGCCGGATGGCGGTTGGTTTCGCCTGCCATTCTTGCCCTTCGATCCCCAACGAATGGCACCTTGAAAGCTGTAGCGCTGTTGATATAGCGCCGCTGCGCAGCTCTAAGAACAACTCGATATAGCCTGTCTCTTCTTTCACTTATGCCGAGGCAGTATAATTGCGCCGTTTTTTAAGCCACCAAGCTATAAGTTATTCATGTATCAATACGACCAGATTGATCAACAGATTATTGACGAGCGCGTCGAGCAGTTTCGCGACCAGACGGAACGCTACCTGAGGGGCGAGATCACCGATCAGGAGTTTCTGCCGCTGCGACTGCAGAACGGCCTCTATGTTCAGCGTCTTGCACCGATGCTGCGAGTTTCTATTCCCTACGGTCTGCTTTCAAGCGCGCAGGTGCGTATGCTGGCGCACATTGCCCGAACCTATGACAAGGGCTACGCCCATATCACCACGCGGCAGAATATTCAGTACAACTGGCCCGCCCTGGAATCGGTTCCCGATATTCTGGCCGATCTGGCCCGGGTTGAAATGCACGCCATCCAAACCAGTGGTAACTGCATTCGCAATTTCACGACAGACCAATTTGCCGGCGTGGCACCCGATGAAGCTGTTGATCCCCGGCCCTGGTGCGAAATCATGCGCCAGTGGGCCACTTTTCACCCGGAATTTGCCTTCCTGCCTCGCAAGTTCAAGATAG
Source organism: uncultured Cellvibrionales bacterium (assembly GCA_937129725.1). Lineage (GTDB taxonomy): Bacteria > Pseudomonadota > Gammaproteobacteria > Pseudomonadales > GM7GCV1 > JABJGI01. The sequence continues at coordinate 1,405 of CAKZNR010000064.1, forward strand.
CTGTATGTGGCAGCGCGCAAGACCGTGCAGCCATTCTGGTACATGACATTGGCATGCAGCTGGTTGAACGCGAGGGCGAGCTGGGATTTGCAGTCTATGTGGGCGGTGGCATGGGGCGTACCCCAGTTATTGGCTCACTTATCCGTGACTTCCTGCCCTGGAAAGACGTGCTCACCTACCTGGAAGCCATACTGCGCGTGTACAACCTTTTCGGTAACCGCGAGAACAAGTACAAGGCGCGAATCAAGATTCTGGTCAAAGCGTTGGGGCCTGAAAAATTTGCCGAGCGTGTCGAAGCTGAATGGCATCAGCTAAAAGACTCACAAAGCCAACTGACACAGGAAGAAGTTGACCGGGTTGCGGCCCATTTCCCCCCTATGCCCTATCGCGGCGAGGCGGCAGGGCATGCGAAGGATCTGGCCCAACTGCGATTGGCCCATACCGACTTTGATCGTTGGGTGCGTCGCAACGTGCACGAACACAAGCAGCCCGGCTATGCTGCCGTAACACTTTCCCTGAAAGAGACCGGCATCCCGCCCGGCGACGTTACCGCCGAGCAACTGGATTCCATTGCCGAACTGGCCGGCAAGTACAGCTTTGGCGAAGCGCGCACCACCCATGAGCAAAATATGGTGCTCGCCGATGTTGAAATTGGGCAGCTACATGCCCTTTGGCAAGACTGCATCGAACTGGGGTTTGCCGCGCCGACCGTGGGCACCCTGAACGATATGATTTGCTGCCCTGGCGGCGATTTCTGCTCGCTGGCCAACGCCAAGTCCATTCCCGTGGCCGAAGCGATTCAGCGCAAGTTCGACAACCTCGACTACCTTTACGACCTGGGTGATATCGACCTGAACATATCGGGTTGCATGAATGCCTGCGGCCATCACCACGTGGGGCACATCGGCATTCTGGGCGTGGACAAAAAAGGTGAGGAGTGGTTTCAGGTTCAACTGGGAGGCAACCAGGGCATAGACGCGTCACTGGCCAAGGTGCTGGGGCCTTCGTTTTCGCGCGACGAAATTCCGCAGGTTATCGGCAAACTGCTGGATCACTATGTAGAAATGCGAGTAGAGGGAGAAACCTTTCTCGATACCTACCGGCGAGTGGGTCACGACAGCTTTAAAGGGGCCGCCTATGCCTGACATAATTCTCGACGGCAAAGTAATTTCCGATCAATGGCAAAGGCTGGATGCTGAACAGGCAACCAACCTTTCTGCGCACGAGGGGCAGGCCATTCTGGTTCCGCTGAGCTGCTGGAACCAGAACCACGCCAGCCTGGCTCAGCGGCCGCAAACCGGGATCTGGCTGGCCAGTGATGAACTTCCCGAGCAAATAGAAGGCGACTGGCTGCATTTGCCGCTGGTGGCAGTTGATTTCCCTCTGTTTGCCGACGGGCGAGGCTTTTCGATCGGTCGCCTGCTTCGGCAGCGATACCATTTTGAAGGCGAACTCAGGGCGGTAGGTTCACCTATTCGCGACCAGCTAAGCTACCTGATTCGGTGCGGCTTCAATGCCATTCAGCTGGCAGAGCACTACGATCCGGCCGAGGCATTGGCATCGCTGAAAGATTTCAGCGAGTTCTATCAAACGGCTGTAGACCAGGAAACGCCCCTTTTCCGCCGAAGACAAGCCTGACGACCGCGGCAGGCTGCCGTACAATCAAAGCTATTGTCCCCACAGGGAATCGGGCGTGGATTTAACCCACAACTTCTTTTTGATTTTTACCGGCGCTGCCCTGCTCGCCTGCGTGGCCATGTATGGGCGCCAACCGCTGCTGGTTGCCTATATTCTGCTGGGCATCCTGATCGGCCCATACGGTCTTGGCTGGGTTAACGAAATCCACCTGATGGAGGATGCTGCCGAAATCGGCATAATTTTCCTGCTGTTCTTGCTCGGTTTGGATATGCAGCCGCGGTCGTTGCTGTCGGTTCTGCGCAAAGCCACCAGCATTACCCTTTACAGCTCGGTTCTTTTCC
>CAKZNR010000065.1 GCA_937129725.1 uncultured Cellvibrionales bacterium
AAAACTCGCGAATTCGGTCGTCGTCGAAAAATTCGCCAAGTACTTTTTGCTTGTCTTTTTTTAAACTCATTTATCCAGCTTCTCTCGCAAAATTCGGTTTACTTCGCCCGGGTTGGCCTGGCCTTTAGAAAGCTTCATGGTTTGGCCAACAAAGAAACCGAACATCTTTTTGCGCTTGTCTTCGGGCGCTGCCAGGTAGTTTTCAACCTGTGCCTGATTGTTGGCGATCACCTCGTCGATCATGGCCTGCAGTGCGCCCGAGTCGCTAACCTGCTTCATGCCGCGCTGTTCTATGATCTGGTCAACCTCGCCGCCTTCCTGAGCCAGAATTTCGAATACCTGCTTGGCCATCTTGCCGGAGATACTATTGTCCTTGACCCGTGCAATCAGAGTACCAAGTTGTTCGGCGCTCACCGGGCTTTGGGCAATGCCAAGATTCTCGCGATTCAGCAGCGCCGCCAGTTCAACATTAATCCAGTTGGCTGCCAGTTTGGCGTCGTCGCAGGCGCGAGCGGTGGTCTCGAAGTAGTCGGCTGTGGGCCGCTCGAGAGTCAGCTGGGCGGCATCCTCGGCCGACAGGCCGTACTGCTCGACAAAGCGGTTGCGCTTGGCATCGGGCAGTTCCGGCAGTTCGGCGCGCCGCTGCTCGATCCACTCCTCGGTAAGTTCAACCGGCAGGAGGTCGGGGCAAGGGAAGTAGCGGTAGTCGTTGGCCACCTCTTTGCTGCGCATGGAGCGCGTTTCGTTGCGGTCGGAGTCGTACAGGCGGGTTTCCTGTACCACGCTGCCGCCGTCGCTGATCAGGTCGATCTGGCGCTCGGCTTCAACGCGAATGGCCCGGTCGACAAAGCGGAACGAGTTGATATTTTTCAGTTCGGCGCGCGTGCCCAGTTCCTGTTGGCTTTTGGGCCGCACGGACACGTTGGCATCGCAGCGCATGGAACCCTGCGACATATCGCCGTCGGAAATGCCCAGATAGGTCACAATGGAATGCAGCTTTCGCAGGCAGGCTACGGCTTCTTCCGGCGATCGCATGTCCGGTTCGGTGACAATCTCAACCAGGGGCGTTCCAGCCCGGTTCAGGTCGATCCCGCTCATGCCATGAAAGTCCTCGTGCAGTGACTTGCCGGCGTCCTCTTCCAGGTGAGCGTGGTGAATGCGCACCTCGCTTTGGCTGCCGTCCGGCAATTCCAGCTGGATTACCCCGGCGCCTACAATGGGTTCCTCCAGCTGACTGGTCTGGTAGCCCTTGGGCAGGTCGGGATAAAAGTAGTTTTTGCGCTCGAATACGGAACGGCGGTTGATGTCGGCGTTGATAGCCAGGCCGAACAGGGTGGCCATGCGCACCACTTCGCGGTTCAAAACCGGCAGCGTGCCCGGCAGGGCCAGGTCAAGGGCGCAGGCGTTGGTGTTGGGTGCGGCGCCAAACTGGGCCGCGGCGCCAGAGAAAATTTTCGACTGGGTGCGAAGCTGCACGTGCACTTCCAGCCCGATGACAATTTCCC
>CAKZNR010000066.1 GCA_937129725.1 uncultured Cellvibrionales bacterium
AAAAATGTTCGGATGGCAGCATTTGCGCGGTATGCCACTTTTCCACATGCGAGCCGTGCAGGTAAATGACGGGCCCATGCAGTCAATTCTGGCCTTTGCCGATATGTGGGATATTGTGCGTGGAAATACCGACAATGGTATCGAGTGGGCGCTTAGCCTTGAAGGAAAAAGCCCGGGCCGTATGGGCCCGGAAATGATCTCGATGCTCAAGGATCTGGGTTATTTGGGAGAGGACGGCAACTTCTCCTGGAACGGTCAGGACCCGCTTTAATCGATAAGGCCGCCTGCAACAGGCGGCCTTTTATTTCCCCGGCGCGCTTTGGGCCGACTAAAACCGCTGTGAATAGCTGACGCCCCAAAACCTGGGAGCACCGGCGATGTAGGTTGGAATACCAACAGTGGCACCGGTGTTGCCCGCATCAATCAGATACTTCTCATTGCCCAGGTTTTCGGCAAACAGCTCCAGTCGCCAGCTGTCGTTGGCATCTGCCATTCCGAGGGTAAAGTTGACCAGGGTGGCTGGTTCATCACTCAGCCGCACGCCGGAAAGGGGTTCTACCGGCTGGTTGGTGACGTCGAAGAACACTTCGTCGCGGTAGCTGACGCGCGCGCCGGACACCAGGTCGAGGCCGGGGGTGAGGCTGCTGCGCCACTGGTAGCCAATGGCAGCCGTATTTCCTGGCTGAACTGGTTGCCATCGGCATCTTCGGCCAGCTCGAACGCGGCGGCCTGGGAACCGTCTGCGTCGAGAATTTCGTAGGAGTCGTAAATTCGATAGTTCCCAACGCTGTTGATTGCCCAACTGTCATTTAACTGGTGGCTGATGCGCAGATTGAAATCGGTGGTTGTGCGCTCGATGCCGCGGCCGCGGCCATCAAAAGCGGTGGCGTCGGCCGGTGCACCGCCGAGCTTCGCAAAGCTGAAGGGGTTTGTGGTGCCCCCGGTTGGCGGGTAAAGGGCACTTTTAAATTGGGTGCCGGAATCGCGGTTGTGCTCGGCGGTGATCACCAGGTCGATGCGGGTTTGTTCTTGCGGTTGGTAGCTCAGGCTCGGCCGGATTGAAAAACGGTTTCGTGCCATCAGGTCATCGGACGGCAACGAGCTGCTGCTTTGTGAGCCTGGTTGCCCTGCAATATTTTTGGCTTAGCCCTCGCGATCACTGGCCAGAAACGCCAGTCGCCCCTGCCAGGTTTGGTTGCCGCCCGTGGCCATTCCCTCGATGCGCCGATAACCAAAATTGCCCGCTTCCAAGCGCAGCCGACCGCCGAATTCCCGTTCTGGAAGAGAGGTTGAAATACTGATGGCACCGCCGCTTGCTGCGGTGCCAAACAGGGTGGCCTGTGGCCCCTTGACGACCTCTACCCTCGCAATGTCGTGCATCTCGACCAGCGAGGCCCGATTGCGCGAAATATCTGCACCGTTGAGAAATACCGATATTCTGGCCGCATCCACGGGCGAGCCCTCGTCGGTTGAGATGCCGCGAATCACATAGCCGGGGTTGTTCGGGCTTTGCTCCTGTATGATCAGCCCCGGTGTTGCATCGCCCAGCGCCTCCAAACTGTTCACCCGGTGCAGCTGCATAAACTTGCGGTCGAAGCTGGTAACTGCCACCGGCACCTCTTCAACCGGCTGTTCGCGCATTTGCGCAGTAACCAGTATTTCGTCAATCTGGGCTGGCAAGGGCAGTGCGGCGGTTAGCGCCAATGTCAGGCAGGCTAGCTGGTACTTCTGGCTGTGCATGGGTTCGTCTCCCTGGCCTGTGCCCTTATAATGTGTAAAGAGTGATATCACCGCCCGGTTGCAATCATATCGGCAGCGGGTTCAATGGAAAACCTGAATAGCTGAATATGGCTGAAGAGATTTGATGGCACAGGCAAGCCTTTGTTTTCTGGATGAGGGGAACACCCGGGTGAAGTGGCGCAGCA
>CAKZNR010000067.1 GCA_937129725.1 uncultured Cellvibrionales bacterium
CCAGCAACCCCGACAGGCTGGCGGTTTGGATGAATCCGCCGCCCGATGACGGCAGTGACATCGATTGCACTGCCAGCGCAGTTGCGGCAGATGACCAGATTGCAAACCTCTATTACCTTGAGACAGCGGACGATGGAGTGACCAGCCTGATGTGCCGGGGCTACAACGTGTCCACCAGCGCCTGGGTAGCCACGGCTCAACCCATGGTGGATGGCGTAGACAATATGCAAATTCTTTACGGTGTTACCAACAACGGCGAAATTAGCCAGTTTGTTTCCGCTGACGCAGTGGCTAACTGGAGCGCAGTGGTTTCGGTGCGGCTGGTTCTGCTGGTCAGTACCGGCCTGGAAAACGGGTCCAGTGGCGCCGACACACGCAGTTACGAGCTGGCCGATTCGCCTACGCTCGATCTCACCGATAACTTTAACCGGCGTGTCTTCTCGACAACCGTGGTGATTAACAATGCCATCCTCTAGCCGACATCTGCGCCCGCTCGCCCGCGCACAACGGGGCGCCACCATGATTGTAGTGGTGGTTATTCTGGCCGTTATGACCCTGCTGGGTATCACAGCGGTTTCCGACAACAGCATGCAATCGGCCATGGTGCGCAACAATCAGCTGCAGATGCTGGCCTACAACACCGCTCTGAGCGAAATCAATGCACAGATACACGAATTCAATGTGTTACTGGATACGCAAAAGTTACTGGATGCGCTGACTGACTCCGAGGGTTTGCGCGAGCTGAACCCGGGCGAGATATACGAGCAACTGCGCGGTACCCAGTTCAATCAGGATGTGGAAATTACCTTCGAGTACGAGGGGCCTTCCTGGGCGGGCAACGAGGTAGGAACCTTCCGCGAACTGTTCTACGAGATTGAAAGCGACGCCATCCTGCCGGGCACCGCCACGCGCTCCGACCAGGTGCAGGGCATTTCATTCATTGCACCCAACTGAGGTGAAGACATGAACCAATTACATTCGATTTTCCGCGCGCCCGCATTGCTGGCCCTGTTATTCGCGCCCATTTCAAAGGCGATGGATTTTCTGTACGTGGAAGACACGGTGGAGTATGCCAAGCTGGTTTCGGTGCAGTTTGATACGGCGGCGCGGCGTGGCACGCTGGTACTAGAGCATGATTGCGCTGCCTGCCCGACACAAATCAATTACAACAGCAGCATGCTGCTGGAGACACCCTTTGGCAAAAACCGGCCACTACAGGAAATTGTGGAGTGGCAGGGCAACCCTGTGATGGTGCATTACAGCCTGCCGACGCCGGTGGCTACCCAGGTAGTGATATACCCATTAAACGCGGAGGTCGACGATTTTGAAACTGTCGATCAGGCCGAGGAGTAAGTTATGAAAGGGCAACTGAAGCAAAATCATTTACCCCTCTTCCTGCTGGCTGGTGCCATGGCCGGCGGATTGCAGGCGGACGACACCGAAATCTATCTGTCTACCAATACCGAGGTATTGGACGATTCGGTGCAGCCGAACCTGATGTTCGTAATGGATACCTCCGGCAGTATGGGGCAAAACATTGCCATTGAGGTGCCCAGCGACTCCGACGGGTTCGATTACGATCCCGCTGTGGACTACGGTGCTTCGGATGACAACCTGATTTATGTCTACAACACCGACTACGATTATCTTGGCGTCACCCTGCCATACGAGCAATCGCAGTGCGACACCATGGAAAGCTTTTTTGCTGACAACCCGGGCTTCCCGATTTTTTCCGATGAGGCCCTGCAATGGCAGAGTCAGACCACTACGGAAATCATTGAAGAAGTCACTGTTGATTGCGTGGACGTTCCCGTGGGTGGCGGTTTTAGCTTCAGTGACAGCGACCAGGTCGATCGCCGCGAGTGGATTGATTATGGGCCCTATGCTGTCGACACTGGGACCGAAGTCTCCGTTACCCTAACCAGCTCGAGCCGTGACGACCGCGTGTCTCTCTATGTGCGATTCGACCAGCGGCCGACCACGCGCAGCTACGACTGCCGCCGCCGCGATCTTCGCAACGAGAGTGATAGCTGTGTGCTTACTGCTGGTAACCGAGACGACGAAGTCTGGATTTCGGTCTATGGTGAGCGCGACAACGCCGACTACGAAATCGAATTCACGGTGGGCGGCGGCACCGAAGAGGTATGCACCGAAATAGTCACCGAAACCGAGGTAACCATTACCGAGGCCAACTGGACCGAGGCGCTGGAAACTTCCGACGACGCCGGTTGGCTTATGGAGTGCCGCGATGACCGCGGCAATCACGGTGCCGCTTCTGCCCCCTCGGTTGACTACGTGCAAAACTGCGGCAGCA
>CAKZNR010000068.1 GCA_937129725.1 uncultured Cellvibrionales bacterium
TTCACCTGCTTGAGCGGGCTTACCGGGGCATGCAGCTGGAAAACTTTGAAACCTTTCTGCGCTTTTATCTGCAGCAGGGGCACGATATCAATGCCACCAACCGCGATGCTCGCACCCTGCTCGACCTGGTGAAAACCCACACTGCCTTTGGCGATTACGCTGAAGCGCTGGAGGCCGCCGGCGCTAGGCCTGCTGCCGACGCAGGTTCCTGAGCAAACGACGGCACTCGGCCAGGTCGCCGCTTCCGGCGTAGAGGAGTTTTTCCAGTTCCCTACCCAGCGCTAACCAACTTTGCCGAGCCGGCGATTCATTGCTGGCCAGTTTTTGCGTCACCCGGCTCAGGGTATCGCCCGGTTCAACCGATACCCGGCGGCTGGCTAGTTTCAGGTAGTCACGCATCATCTGTTGTTGCGCCCCCAGCCGCAACCGGTTGCGCAACCAGTTAACCAGCCGGAACAGCGCCCAGCAGGAAAGCAGACTTGCCGCCAGAGCCACTGTAATGCGCAGCGGCGACACCTCCCCCAGCAAACCACTGAGAAAATCGAACTGGGCCTGCGAGTCGTAGCCCAGCACCCAACTTAGCCAGGCGTAGTTGAGGCTGTCGAACTGCAGGCGAACCCAGTTCATCAGGGGCATATTGCGCATGCCGGCGAAAGAAAAGGGATTCTGGTTGTTGGCTTCCTGGTCGGCGAAGAAATCCTCAAAGCCCATTTCGATGCGCTCCGGCGCCACCGCCGCTGTGGGGTCGAAGCGCCGCCAGCCGCGCTCTGGCAACCAGAATTCAACCCAGGCGTGGGCATTAAACTGGTGCACAATCAGGTAGTCCTGGCTGGGATGCAGTTCGCCACCCTGATAACCGGCCACCACACGCGTTGGGATGCCTGCCATGCGCAACATCACCGCAGCGGCACTGGCAAAGTGCTCGCAAAATCCGGCCTTGCCATCAAACAGGAACTCGTCTACCACGCTGTCCCCGTAAGTGGGGGTATCCAGGGTGTAGGTAAACTCGCTATTGAACAGCTGAAAAATGCGCATCACCACCTGCTCCGGCGGGCCCTGCGCCAGCCAGCTATTTACCAGCTCGCGAGACATCGGGCTGTTGCCCGGCGGCACACGCAGGTTTTGCAGTCGCTGCTCGGGTGAAAGCCCTTCCGGCTGATGCAAATACTCCGGCCAACTGGTCACCCCGTAGCGGAATGTCTTGGCAACCGGAACCGGGCTGACCAGGTTGTTGTCCCGCGTCAGGCCAAGGCCGGGCTCGTCGATGCGCGCCGCCGGCAGCGCGAACAGCCAGGGGCGATGGGTAGGTTCCAGATAAATCTGGTAGCGGATGGGATCGCCCAGCAATTCGATTTGGTCGCGCCAGTCTTCGCGGGAGTTGCGGCCATTCCAGGTAATGCGCTCGCCGTCGCGGGTATTGCGCGCCTCGGGCGGCACACTCCAGGCATTGCCGTCGAACTGGGTGAGCACCAGGCCGCGCCAGTAGCGATCCTGGGGCGGCGGCACCTCGCCCTCGAAATCTACGCGGAATGCCACTTCGCCGGACAAGCCAAGGCTGGTTACCGAGCCCGGATCCATAAAGTCACTAATTCCGGAACGCGCTTTTTCTACCTCGACCGGCACCAGAGTAAAAGAGGGGAGGCGCGGTGCCAGCACGAATATCAGCAGAGTGAGCGGAAGCGAAATCACTACCAGCCGCCCCATTTGCCACAGCGACTCCATGCGAAACTGGTGAATGTCGTATTGCCCCTCGTTGTCGCGATTGAGGTTGGTATGGGCAGCCAAGGTTACCGCAATGGAAACCAGGCAGAGCACAAAACCGCCGATATCCTGGCTGAAAATAAGCTGCACGCCGCCCAGAAAATAGCACAGCAAAATAAGCATGCGGCCTTCGGCGAGGCGTCGCATTTCGAGAAACTTCAATGCCGCACAGGCAGACAAAATGGCGCTCATGGGCTCTACGCCAAGCGGCGGGCGGTAGTGCCAGATCACTCCCATGGCCAGGGCCAAAGCCACCAGCGCCATCAAAAGGCGGTTGGGTGACGATTTGCCCTGCCACAGCAGACAGGCTCGCCACGCCAACCCGCCGCAAGCAATGGCGGGCACCCACAGGGGCAACCAGTACCAGATGGGAATACAGACCACCAGAACCGCAATAACGATCCACAGCTGCTGAATGCGGCTTAGTTCACTATTGGCGCTCATCTGTTTCACCGTATAGGGCCAGCGAGGTAAGCAGCTCGCGCAAGTGGCGTTCGCCCTGGGCAGGCGCAATACGCTGGCGGCCAAGCTTCAAGCCGTAGGACTGCCCCAGCGATTCCATTTCCAGCGCCTTGGCGCACATGGCAGACAATCGCTCCTCTACACCCAAACCGCTGTAGTGCTCGAAGTCAATCCAGGCCGGGTTGCACGCCACGGCTTCGAAACGTTTTTCGAACATGCCCCTGCCAGCAGAATACTGCTTCCAGGCAATTCGCTGGGGAGACACCCCGGGACGCCATTCTTCCAGACCGGCAAAGTCATCAATGCCACGCCCGGCCGGGGCACCCCTGCCCTCGCCCTGTTCTTCTTCCCGCGAAATGGGCCGCGGCACCGGCTTGGGGTAAACCAGTAAACGCCCCCTCAGGCAGGGCCACGACCAGCAGCTGAACAGATCCAGCGGAAAGGTGCCGCGAACCCGCATGCGCTCGAACTGCTGCCAGCCCCTTTGCTGCGTGGGCACGCGAATCGACAATTTGTCCTGAGCAAGCGGCGCCACATCGCAACTGTAATCGCGCTCTCCATAGCGAACCTGAACCTGCCGGCGCCATACCCTGCTGTCGTTGCTTAGTATCAGTGGCACTTCAAGGTCCTGACCGGCAAATACCGGGTCGGTATCGCCCACCTGTATCTGCAGCCCTTCCAGGTTGCGGTGGGTAGCAAATATCGAGGTAACAAATATAGCGGCCAGCAGAAATGCCAGCATCAAAACCAGGTTGTTTTCGTAATTGGTGCCAAGCAGCCAAACCAGGCCTGCAACGCCGATAAAGTGGAAGCCGTGGCCGGTGGGAAGAATATAGAGATTGCGCTGGGTGAGGGCCTCACACTCCGCACGAGGCTGCCGGTTGTTTTGCCACCTCTGCAGCCTGCGTTGAACGAACCCGTTGCCAGCCACGTCCGCCCCGATCAGCTGAGAACCGGAATTCCACTGGCCCAGTCGCGCACCAGATCAAGGCTGGCCTGCGCTCCCGACTGCCGAAACACCAACCGATGGCCGAATACCGGCGCCAGAACCGCCTGCACATCGTCTGGCGTGACGTAGTCGCGGCCCTCCAGAAAGGCCCAGGCCCTGGCGCATTGCACCAGCGCCATGCCGCCGCGCGGCGATATACCGTGCACAAACTGCCCGTCGGTTCGGGTCGCCTCAATCAGCCGCTGCACATAGTTCAACACCGCGTCCGACGCTTTCACCTGCGCCGCCTGTTGCTGACAGGCCAATAGCTGCTGCGCCGGCAACACCGGCTGCAACTGATCCATTTGTTGTCGAGGATCCTCACCGGCCAAGATGGCTCGTTCATCGCCGGCTTCGGGGTAACCCATACTGATGCGCATCAGAAAGCGGTCGAGCTGGCTTTCCGGCAAAGAGAAGGTGCCCGCCAAACTGAATGGGTTTTGCGTGGCGATCACAAAGAAGGGTTGCTCAAGCTGCCGGGAGACACCGTCAACCGAGACCTGTCGTTCTTCCATTGCCTCCAGCAGGGCACTCTGGGTTTTCGGGCTGGAACGGTTGATCTCGTCGGCCAGTAACAGCTGGCAAAACACCGGTCCGGGCTGAAAGCGGAAGTCGCCGCTGCCTTTGTCGTAAAGGGAAAAACCGGTAAGGTCGGCGGGCAACATATCGCTGGTGAATTGCACCCGGCGGTATTCCAGGCCGGTTACCCGGGCCAGGGCGCTGGCCAGGGTTGTCTTGCCAAGGCCGGGCAGGTCTTCAATCAGAAGGTGTCCGCGTGCCAGCATGCAGGACAGCGCCAGCTTTACCGACTGCTGCTTGCCGTACAGAACCTTGCCGACCTGTTCAACGACATCCGTCAGCGTTTCGATCGATACCTGCGGCAGTGGTTCGGCACTAGAATCCATCCAGCAGCCCCCGGATCTGGTTTTCAGCGTCGCGCAGCTGGTCTTCGGCGTTCTCGATTTCCTGACGAATTTCTTCCACCTGCTCGATCTCCTCCCGGAAGCGCTCTTCTGCCGCTAACATGGCCTGCTCGTAAAGGCTGGACTGATTGATGAAACTTCTGATCGCTGCATTAAGCTGCTCAAAAATTTGCTCGGCCGCCTGCCTGACTGTAGCGCCGCTTGTCTCGCGCCCTATTCCCGTCAGGCGCAGCTCGGGCAGGGGCAGATCTACCCGCTGGTCGCCCAGCAGAGCGTGCGATGCCTGGGCCCGGCCGCCCGTGAAAACGAATTCATCGATGATAATTTTCTTTGCGGCACCGCCCTGCTCCTGAGTGTCGCCACCTCCACCCATGCGCCGTTCAATTTGCTGCAACAGAGCCCTCAGGTTGTCGGTTTCGCCATTATTCAGATAGAGCAGTTCCGGCGAGTCGATGCGCAACAGGTCGATGACCACCACATCGGTGTTCAGGCTGGAGATATCCAGATCTAATTCTATTTCGCCCAATGAAAAAAGGTTCTCGTCACCAAAACCATCGGGGTTGCCAATCACCAGGCCAGTCAAATGACCAGCTCCGTTCCAGGGTTTCAGCGCGGCGCTGTCCAACACAACCCGGCTACCGGTCACTTCCGGACCAACCCGGTTAACGCCTTCTACCACCAAACGATCGAGCGAGATAAAGAGAAACCCCACTACCAATATCAGCAACAGCACAATGGCTGCCAACCCGCAAATCACCCATTTCATTTGGCATACCTCTCGGCACGAATCGATTTACATTGTTGGTTTTGAGATGTCAGATGACAGAATTTTTCCTGTACTGTCTTTTATGCCCCTTGCCTACTCGCCTTCATCTTTCCCGGTTTGCGGGTTAAGTGGGGGAATATCCTGGTCGGGCAAACTGGCCAGATTGCCAAGCACAGCACCTACCCAACGGGTATCGGGAAAGGCTTCCAGCGCAATCTTTACCATCATGGTTAGCGGCACCGACAGCAGCATACCGATGGGGCCCAGCACCCAGCCCCAGAACACCAGAGACATCAGCACGATAAGGGGCGAAAGGCCCAGCCCGCGGCCCATGATTCTGGGCTCCATGAAGTTACCGATCACGGTGTTGATGGCCAGGTAACCCAGCGCAATAACCAGTGCCGAGAAGGGGCCCAGCTGCACCAGAGCCAGCAATACCGGGGGCACCGCCGCCAGCAACGAACCCAGGGTGGGAATAAAGTTGAGCAAAAAGGCCAGGGTGCCCCACAGAATGGCGTATTCAACACCCACTACCAGGCAAAGCACAAAGGCACAAAAGCCGGTCAGCAAACTGATCAGGGCTTTGATAGCCATGTAGTGGTTGATGGTTTGGCTGATGCGGAATATGGCCATCACTTCCTTGTCCTGAGGCTTCAGCACCTTGTCCAGCTTGCTTTGCATGCTGGCTTCCTCGGCGAGGATAAAAACCACGGTAATAAGGATAAGAAAGGCGTTAGTTGCCAGGGTACCCAGAGAGCCCAACAGGGTTCGCGCATAGGGGAATACCGACTGCAGCTGGAACCACTCGCGCCACTCCGACTGTTCGGTGTCCAGCCCCCAATCCTGCAGGCGCAGGGCAAACTGGTCGGCGACCGCTTCCAGTCGTGCCGTATACACAGGCATATCGGCGGCAAAATCGGCCAGCGAACGGGTAAAAATTGACCCCAGCAGACTACCCGCGCCCACAATAACCAGCATCACCAACAGAATGGCCAGAGCGTTGGGCACGCCCCGATTTTGCAGCCAGGTCAGGGGTGGCGAGCAGAGCACGGCGATAAAAATCGCCAACAGAAATGGCACTATCAGAGGGCTGGCAACACGCATACCGGCAACTATGACAACAAAGGCCGCCGCCAACAGCATGAAGCGCCCCACGGGCGAAAATACCTGTCTCATTCTGTTGTCACTCCTGTTAGCCATGCTTTTGGTCCCAGTTTACGCTATTCGGCAACT
>CAKZNR010000069.1 GCA_937129725.1 uncultured Cellvibrionales bacterium
TCCAAAAATATCTTCATACGAGAAGTTCTGTCCACCCATTCCTGCGTGACCAAACTGATCATAGCGTGAACGCTTTTCAGAGTCTGACAACACCGAATAGGCTTCCGATGCTTCTTTAAACTTATCCTCTGCTTCTGGGTTGTCTGGATTTCTATCGGGGTGATACTTCATTGCCAGCTTGCGGTAGGCCTTTTTGATCTCGGCGTCGCTGTTGTCGGCACTTACCCCCAGAGCCTGGTAGGCATTCTCCAGCTCCTTGGCGCTGCCAGCGCCAGGCTGGCCGCTTCCCCCTGCCTGATAAAAGCCCGCCTGGGCCTGCATCATGGCTAGCAGTTGCTGAAGTGCAAAAGCCGGAATACCCAAGCCGGCCGCAATGCGTTGCAGGGTTTGCTTCTCGGTTTCGTCGACTGCGCCGTCGGCCATGGCCAGGGTAATGATGTAGGACAGCAGGGTTTGTTTGAGGCGCACCTGGTTGCCACACACCCGGTTAAATTCCTGCAGACAGTTGTCGAGGTTAAAGTCGGTTGCTGTACCTTCCTTGAAAAACCCGATCGCCTCATTGCGGTGTTCAGCGGTCAGGCCCATGCGCTGCATAAGGGCTTCGGTATGCTCGACTTCCGACTCAGAAACCCGGCCATCCGATTTGGCCACACAGCCCATCAGGCGGAAGCTGGTCTCGAAAAAGCACTGTTGGATCTGCTGGCGTTTGGCAGAGTCCATGTGCGTGCTGCCATAGCGCATAAAGTTGCGAAAGCTGTCGTACATATGGCCTGCGGCCAGCCCTAGCAGTGCGCCGAATATGCCGCCAAAAAACAGGCCAAGCAGGCCGCCTATCAGTTTGCCTCGCATTGAAAAACTTCTGGGGGTTGAATGATCCGCTAGTATATCGCCACCAATCCCTCAATCGACAACCCTGATGAACTTGCTGGAATTAAAAAACGCCCGTTTGCGACGCGCAGACCAGGAGCTGTTCAGTCAGCTGAACCTGGTCATCCCGGGCAATGCCAATACCGCAATCCTGGGACCTAACGGCAGCGGAAAATCGAGCCTGCTCAAATTGATTAACCGCGAGCTATATATTCAGCCCCACAGCCGCAGTTACTGTCGATTGTTTGGTCAGGAAAACTGGAATGTGTCCCGTCTTCGACGGCAGATGCGGGTTGTTTCCCACGATATGCAGGCGCGCCTGTTTGGCGACTCTACTGGTGTGATGGCGGTGCTTTCCGGTATTTACGACAGCCTGACTACCTGGGCTCATCAAGAATACTCGGCCGATGACCTGCTTCTGGCACGGCGCTGGATGAGCTATTTTGGTGTGCTCGAGATGGAGCAGCGGCCGGTTGCTGCCATGTCCACAGGCCAGCAGCGGCGTATTCTGTTGGCCCGGGCCATGGTGACCGAGCCGGCCTACCTTATTCTGGATGAACCCACCAGCGCGTTGGACGTGGCGGCGCGCAGTTTGCTGCTGGAGCTGCTGTCGCAGTTGATGCAAAAGGGCCACTACACTTTGATGGTGACGCATCAGGTGGAAGAGTTATTGCCGCAGTTGGACTACCTGGTTTTGTTGCGTGAAGGGCAAGTGATGGATGCAGGGCCACCGGATCAGATGCTAACCGGGCCAATTCTGTCGCAACTTTTTAGCCTGCCATTGGAGGTTTTTCGCGACGAGCAGGGCTGGCACTGCCGCCCCAGGGGCACAAGCTAGCGAAAATTGTGCAGTTGTGAGGGAGAAATGCAGCAAAGAGGTGAAAGCGACTGTACCCGGCTTTTTTAACTGGCATATAGTTGGCGCCATGAATTCGTTGCGAGCGAGAATACTGGTCACCCTCGTGCTGCTGGCGTTAACGCTGGTGGCATCCACTGTATGGTTTACCCGCGAGGCTTTTCAGCGAGGCTTTCTCGATTACCTCAACATGCAAACACGCCAGCGCATGGAGACCATTGCGCAGGTGGTGGGTGCTTACCATGAGGAACGCGGCGGCTTTGATCGCCTTCGTCGCGAGCCCGGCCTGTGGATTGGTCTGCTTGGTGACCGCGGCCGCGATTTCTTTGCCCCGCGAGGAGATACTCCGTCGCAGCAGGGCGGGCCGCCCGATCCCGCAGATATTCAGCTGGCACTGGTGGATGCGCAAGATCGCTGGGTTGCCGGGCGCCGCTTCGATGAAAACTCCCTGAGCAGGTCAGCGCTGCGAGTGCCGGTGCGCAGCAACAACAGTGTAGTAGGTTATGTGGTTGCGCCCAGAATGCCGCGATTTGAAGCTCAGCTCGATCGGTCATTTGTGGCCGGGCAGCAACGTATCGTGTTGTTTATCGGATTGACAGCCCTGGTTGTCAGTTTGCCCTTTGGCCTGTTGATTGCATCGCGCATTCTCTCTCCGGTGAAGCAACTGACTCGCGGAGTGGGCGACCTGAGCG
>CAKZNR010000070.1 GCA_937129725.1 uncultured Cellvibrionales bacterium
CGACCGTTTTTCCGGCACGCGGGTGGTTCGCGAAAGCAGGGATTAACTAGCCCTGACGGCGCAACAACAGCAGGCCAAGCAGCAGCGTAAGCCCGATAGGAATGGCCACGGCAACTGCAGGCGAAAACCCCCAAATGGTACTGGCCGGCCCGAGAATATCTTGCGCAAGCTTGAACACCACCGCAACAATCACCCCGGCAAAAATTCGCTGGCTCATGGGCACCGAGCGGTTTGAGCCAAACACAAAAGAAAAGCCAACCAATACCAGCGCCGCAACGGCCACCGGCTGCAGCATGCGATTCCAGAATGCCACCCGGTATGCACCCGCCTGGCGCGACTCGTAACCCAGGTACTCGGCATAGGTTTGCAGGTCACGCATCGATAACTGCTCGGGGCCAAGCGACGCCATGGCAATAATCTCCGGGCTAAGCTGGGTGCGCCAGGTTCGTGAGCTAATGTCCTCGGCGCTGGTATAACTTCCACCGAATTCGGTTGCGCGAATATTGCCTTCAAGCCAGCGGCTGCCGTCCCACAATACGGTTTGCGAGAAACTGATGGCATCCAGTTCGCCGCCCGATACCCTGAAACGGCTTACCCCGTATAGCACGCCGTTGGGATACACGGCATTGATGTGCACATACTCGTCTTCATCACGTATCCAGGTGCCTTCCGCCTGTTGCTGGCTGGTACTGCCGCGCAGCAAATCCTTGCGCGCCTGGGCAATTTGTTCCAGTCCCGGCGCCACATACTCGGCTACCA
Source organism: uncultured Cellvibrionales bacterium (assembly GCA_937129725.1). Classification (GTDB taxonomy): domain Bacteria; phylum Pseudomonadota; class Gammaproteobacteria; order Pseudomonadales; family GM7GCV1; genus JABJGI01. The sequence continues at coordinate 760 of CAKZNR010000070.1, forward strand.
GCACGCCGGCCAGAATAATCAGCAAGGCCGGTTTCAGCACCATGCGAAAGATCTGCAGGCCCGACACTCCGGCAGCCCGCATCACGGCCAGCTCGGAATTGTTGGACAAGCCGCCAACACCCATCAGGCAGCCAATCAAGGCGGCAAAACCCAGATAATCCACGGCACTGCCCGGAATCTTCAGCAACACGTATAGCAGCGCCGCACCCAGGTTGTAGTCGGCACTGAGGTCGCCGGTTTGCTCCAGCAGGTCCGACACGGCATCCAGCGCCAGCAATACCATCAGCACAATCAGAATGGCTCGCAACACAGTGCCGCCCACGTACCAGTCGAGGCGCCTCATTTCTGCAGCTTCATTTTCAAGGCAGGAAAGCCGAGCATCAGCCCAGCCAGGGTTACAAAGGCCAGGTGAATGAGCCAGAAAGTAAGGGAATTGCCTTCGCCCTCAACCTGCGCCTCGCGTGCCGCGTTAAGCGCTACGATGTACAAAACGTATAGCAGGGCGCCCGGCAGTACCCTTGCATAGCGCCCCCCCTGTCGCGGCATCGAGCGGCTCATGGGGTAGGCAATGAAGCCCAAAACCAGCACCAACAGGGGCAGCGAGATACGCCAGTTGAGCTCGGCGCGCATGGCGTCGGACTGGCGCGGCAGCAATTGGTGAAAGAACAGGGTTTGCTCCTCGGTGCGTTTGCCATCAATTACCTCACGCTCGGGCATCAGCTGGAAGTAGCGTTCGAAACGGGTCAGCTGGTAGTTGGCTTCGCCGGGTTTGCCCACATAACGCAGGCCATCTTCCAATACGAAGTAGTTGCCGCCATTCTCGTGCACAAAGGGATAGCCGCGCTCGGCCAGTATCAGGGTATCGCCCGCCACCTCCAGATTGCTGCCCACGCGCGACAACATCACTTCGGTCATCAGGTCGCGATCGTCGCTGATTCGGTTGGCATAGATGGTGCCGCCCGCATCATCCAGCTGATAGAAGCGCCCGGGCGTCACCACGCTCAGTTCGTTTTGCAAGCCCTGGCCGGCAACCAGCGAGTTCACGTATTGTCCGCCCCGAGGGGATATGTAAAAGCTGAACAATGACACCAGCATAGCCACGAAAGCCGCGCAAAACAGAACGGACTGTAGCAGCCGCACGGTACTGAAGCCTGTCGCGGTCATTACGGTTAACTCGCTGCTCTGGCGGAACTGGATCAGGCTCACCATTACGCCCAGAAACAGTGACAGCGGCAATACCAGCTCAAGGTACTCGGGCAAGCGCGCCAGCAATACCGGGAACACCAGCCCGGATGCCAGCCGTCCCGCTGCCGCGTCGGCAATGTAGCTGGACAAGCGGCCGCTCATCACCACAATCATCAGGATCAGGGTAATTCCCAGGGTAGTCAGCAGAATGTCGCGGATCAGGTACCGCTGCAGAATCATACTCAGTCAGCCGCCGGCAATGGTAGGATGGTGGCCATTGTAACTGGCGCCGTATGTGCATGCGCAACTGCCCTGAATTTCGCTGGGCCAGCCGCCAAAAATTAACTCCATCGCTTTAGGAAGTCACCATGCGTTTTACCCTGTTGGACACCACTGAATTTGAAGCCGGGTCCCACGACTCAAGCAAAGCCAGCCTGGCGGTGTTTGTCGATCAGAACAACCAGCTACTCGGCAGCGATGCCAGCGATTCAGCAGAAGCCAATACGCTGCAGGCTGTGCTCGACAAGGACATGCTCAAAAAGGCCAACGGTTCAACCTGTCTGGCGCCCCTGTTGGATTCCAGCCTGGCCAGCCATCTGCTTGTGATTCGTGCCACCGAGGCCGACAACCCGGAGCAGCGTCAAAAATTAGCGAACGCCACCGGCAAAGCCGTCGGCGCGCTGCCCGGCAAGGTTTGCTACCTGGATGCCAGCCACCTGGTAGATTTGCACGCCGAATTACCCCAGCTCATCGTGACTGCGATTTGCAAGGCAAGCTACCGCTTCCACGAATTCAAAAGCGTCAAGAAAACGGTGCCCAGCCTGGAGCAGGTTACCCTGCTGCAGGGTGCCATTGATCTCAGTGTGGCCCTCAAACGCGGCGAAGCCATTGGCCGTGCGGTCAACCTCACCCGTACGCTGGGCAATCGTCCCGGCAACCATTGCACCCCCTCTCACCTGGCCGATGAAGCCCTGGCCCTGGCCGAGGGCTATAGCGAACTCAGCACGGAAATTCGCGAAGAAGCCGAGCTCAAACAGATGGGCATGGGTGCATTTCTATCGGTCACCGCTGGCACAAGCGAGCCGGCCAAACTGATTGAACTGCACTACCGGGGCGGGTCCAGTAAAGACAAGCCCCTGGTGCTCATCGGCAAGGGCGTTACCTTCGACAGTGGCGGCATATCGCTTAAACCCGGCGCAGGCATGGACGAAATGAAATTCGACATGTGTGGCGCAGCCACGGTATTCGGCGTAATGCAAGCGGTTGCCGAACTGGGTTTACCCCTGAACGTCACCGGGTTAATTGCGGCCGCTGAAAATATGCCCGCAGGCAACGCCACCAAACCTGGTGACATTGTCACCAGCATGAGCGGTAAAACCATTGAAATTCTCAATACCGATGCCGAGGGGCGGCTGGTGCTATGCGACACCCTCACCTACGCCCAGGAGATGGACCCGGTACTGATGATCGACATGGCCACCCTCACCGGCGCCTGTATCGTCGCTCTGGGTGCCCACGCTCAGGCGCTCTACTCGAATTCCGACGAATTGGCCGATGCCCTGCTCGATGCCGGCACGCAAATGCACGATCGAGCCTGGCGCATGCCGCTTTGGAAAGACTACACCAAGCAGCTGGAAAGCCGCTTTGCCGACTACGGCAACATTGGTGGCTCCAAGGCTGGCAGTGTCACC
>CAKZNR010000071.1 GCA_937129725.1 uncultured Cellvibrionales bacterium
GCGGGCAGACCTACGGCAATGACCTTATCACGTAATTTGGTCAGTAACCCAAAGGTAAAGCTTTACCTTAAACGTGAAGACCTACTTCACGGTGGCGCACACAAAACTAACCAGGTACTTGGCCAGGCTCTACTTGCTAAGCGCATGGGCAAAAATGAGATCATCGCTGAAACAGGTGCCGGTCAGCACGGCGTAGCCAGCGCTACCATTGCCGCCCGCTTGGGCCTTGAATGTGTCGTTTACATGGGCGCAGACGATGTGGCGCGCCAGGCTCCCAACGTATTCCGCATGAAACTGCTCGGTGCCGAGGTGGTCCCTGTGACATCCGGTTCGCGAACCCTCAAAGATGCGCTCAATGAAGCCCTGCGAGACTGGGTAACCAACGTGGACGACACCTTTTATATCATTGGTACTGTTGCCGGTCCGCACCCTTACCCGCAATTGGTGCGCGATTTTCAGTCGGTGATTGGCCGCGAAGCAAGGCAGCAAATGCTTGAGCGGGAAGGGCGATTGCCCGATGCCCTGGTGGCTTGCGTTGGCGGCGGCTCGAACGCGATCGGTTTGTTTCATCCCTTCCTGGACGATCGCGAGGTTCGCATGTATGGCGTAGAGGCCGGTGGCGACGGCGTTGAAACCGGGCGACACGCGGCGCCGCTTTCGGCAGGGCGCCCCGGTGTATTGCACGGCAACAAGACGTACCTGATGGCAGATGACAATGGTCAAATCATTGAAACTCACTCTGTTTCGGCCGGGCTCGATTATCCGGGCGTCGGGCCGGAACACTCCTGGTTAAAAGATATCGGCAGGGTCGAATACGTGTCGATAAACGACAAGGAGGCGCTGGAAGCGTTTCACCTGACCACGCGCAAAGAAGGAATTATTCCGGCGCTGGAATCCAGTCATGCAGTGGCCTATGCGATGAAAAAGGCAGCCACCATGAGCCCGGAGGAAATCCTTTTGGTGAACCTTTCGGGGCGAGGCGACAAGGATATTCAGACGGTAGCAGAGCTGGAAGGAATCGAACTGTCGTGAACAACCGTATTACCGACTGCCTGGAGCAACTGAATTCCAAGAGCCGCAAGGCGTTGGTTACCTACCTGGTGGCCGGCGATCCCGACCTGGAAACCACCCTTGAAGCTATGCACCAGATGGTAAAGAGCGGCGTCAATCTGATTGAGCTTGGCGTGCCCTTTTCCGACCCGGCGGCGGAAGGGCCTACCATTCAGCGCAGTCATGAGCGCGCGCTCGACAACCATGTGGGTTTAACACTGGTATTCGAGTTGCTGCAAAAGTTTCGACAACAAGACCCCGATACGCCGGTTATTCTGATGGGCTATGCAAACCCCATCGAGTGGATGGGCCTCGAGTCCTTTGCGCAGCGAGCAGCTCAGGCGGGTGCCGATGGGGTACTGACAGTTGACTTGCCGCCGGAAGAGGCGGTGGATTATCAGAAAGCCTATGAGAAAGCAGGCCTTGTTAGCATCTTTCTGGTGGCTCCTACGACCCAGCCGGGGCGAATCAAACAAATTGCCGATCTGGCCAACGGTTTCATCTACTACGTGTCCCTCAAGGGCGTAACCGGCTCGAGCAAGCTGGATGCTTCAGAGCTTGAAGAGCGTTTGCAGCTGCTTCGCCAATATTCCAGCTTGCCGGTCTGTGTTGGCTTCGGCATTAAAACCGCAGAAGATGCTGTGAAGGTTGCCAGTGTTGCCGATGGCGTGGTGATTGGCAGCAGTATCGTTGAATTGCTGGACACTGCGCCCAAGGCCGAGCGTATGAACGCATTGGCGGGCTATCTAAGCGAAATCCGGAACGCCATTGACTGACCGTCCTGCGGTGGAATCTTCTTTCGATGACTGGCTTGGCTGGCTGGAGAAACTTGACCCGCGATATATCGAACTAGGTCTGGACCGGGTGCGCGGTGTTCACCGCCATTTGCCCCAATTGAATCGCCAGTGCACGCGTGTGGTTACCGTTGCCGGAACCAACGGCAAGGGCACAGCGGTGGCGACGCTGGAAAGCCTCGCAAAGGCCCACAAGAACTCCTGCCTGGCCTATTTTTCCCCCCATATTGAACGCTTTACCGAGCGAGTTCGCCTGAATGGTATCGAGGTATCCGAAATTCGACTGGTGCAGGCCTTTGCACAGGTTCTGGACGCCATGGAGTGCAGCGCGCTTGAATTGACCTATTTCGAATTTGTCACCCTGGCAGCTCTGGTATTGGCAGCCGAAGAACAGCCGGATCTGCTGTTGCTGGAAGTGGGCCTGGGTGGCCGGCTCGATGCAGTGAATCTGGTGGACCCGGATCTGTGCCTGATTACTTCCATAGGGCTAGATCACCAGGACTGGTTAGGCAGCAGTCGCGACGCTATTGCCGGGGAAAAACTGGGAATTTGCCGGCCGGGTGTTGCGCTGGTGTGCAGTGATCGCGAACCGCCCGAAGAGATTGCAGCCGCCGCGAAAGCCAATGACTTTCCACTTTATCTTATCGGCCGGGATTTCGACTTCGATGCTCTGAGCAGGGCGTTGTATTTTCAGGACGCCGATCTGTCGCTGCCTCAGGGTGCCGATAGGCTGCACCCCGATTCGGTTGCCTGTGCTCTGGTTGCGGCCTATTTGCTTGGCCTGGTTGGAGCGGTCGGCGGAGATCTGCACACGCTTCAGGTGGCGCTGCCGGGTCGATTTGAACACTGGAAACCGGGCCAACGTGAACTGTTGCTGGATGTCGCGCACAACCCGGCAGCCTGGCAGGCACTTGCAGACAGGCTGAAAGCTATGGATCTTGAAGTAGATTTACTCTTTGCGGCAATGGCCGACAAGGATTTCGAGCAGGCCTTTGCCATTCTCGATTCGCAGGTGCGAAACTTTTTGTTGCTCGAGCTTCCACAATCGAGGGCGGCAAAGCCGGAACAGTTGAAACAGGCCGCCAGCCGGCAGGGAATTTCCGCTCAACGCCTGCAAATACCGAATATCGACCTGCTGCGCGAGCAGCTCCTGGAAACGCAATCAACTCCCTTGCTGGCAACCGGATCTTTTTATACCGTTGCCTTTGTAAAACAGCTATTAAGAGAATCTTCATCACGTGGCTAAACCCCCTTTGCGAGAGCGCCTGTTGGGCCTGTTGGTCATACTCTGCATTGCGCTGATTTTTTATCCGCTGGTGTTTACCAGCGAGAACCAATTCCGGATTGATCGCACCAGCCAGATTCCGCAGCGCCCCGCGCTCGATCTTTCAGCCGATACCATTCGACCGATGGCACCCGATTCCGTTGAATCGGTAGCTAGCCCGCTGTTTGTGCCCGCCGAAGATCAGTTGGCAGGCGCGCAATCGGACGATGGTATTTTGAACGAGCAGGGTTTGCCACGTGCCGAGCTGGTACAGGCGGGCAGTTTTGCATCGGTCGACAACGCCAATGACCTGGTGGACAGGCTGATAGAGGCGGGTTTTAAGGCCTATAGCCGGTTATCACCCTCGACAGGCGAGGCACCGGATTTACACAAGGTGTACGTGGGGCCATACCTGACGACTGAGCAAGCCAGTCAGGCCGAGGCTCTCTTGCGAGAGCAAATGGGCCTTGAACCCATCAGGCTCAGGTTCGAGCCCTGAGCCAGCAAATTTGCTACAATGCGGCCCTGTTAACGGCCGGGTAAATGAATGCACCTAAACGCCGCAGACCTGGTTATTTTGCTTCTGATACTTCTCTCGGCCTGTGTCGGCCTGTTCAGAGGGTTCATCCGGGAAGTGCTCTCTCTGGCAACCTGGCTTGCTGCCGTTTTGTTGGCCATGATGCTGGGGCAGCCAGTGGGCGAGGTGTTGCCCTTGGACCCGGCGCTAAATCCATGGATTACAAGACTCGCCGGCGGTGCGTTGGTATTTTTTCTGGTGTTGATATCGGGAGGAATACTGACTCATTTTTTGGCACATGTGGCCAAGGCGACCGGTTTGTCAGGTACCGACCGCACCCTCGGGGCCGCATTCGGGCTGTTCCGCGGCGCTGTGGTGGTGCTGGCTATTTTGATGTGTGTGCCGGCGCTGGTGCCGCTGCATGAG
>CAKZNR010000072.1 GCA_937129725.1 uncultured Cellvibrionales bacterium
AGGTTATTACCTGGCTGGCCAGCTTTTCCACGTTGTTATTAGCCGTCAGCAGGAAGGGTCGGTAGCGCTGCGGATGAAGCCTCAATACTTCCAGGCTATTGACGCCGATGGATCCGGTTGAACCAAGAATAGCGACCGATTTCATATCAGGCCATTGGCGCATAGAGAGCGGTTGCCAGCACAAAATATGGCGTTGCCGCCATAAGGCCGTCAATGCGGTCGAGTATGCCGCCGTGTCCAGGCAACAGAGACCCGCTGTCCTTGACGCCCACGTTTCGCTTTATGGCGCTTTCAAACAGGTCGCCAGCTACCGACAGCAAGCTTCCACCGAAAATGAGCAAAAACAGCAGCAGGGATGCTTCCGGTGACAGACGAAGTGACCAACTGATCAGAACCGCCAGTACAAAGTTGCCAAACAGACCGCCGTAAACGCCCTCAAAGGTTTTGTGCGGGCTCAGCTCGCTGGCCAGCGGCTTGCGCCCGAATCGCTTGCCTGCGAAATAGGCACAAGAATCAGCCGTTGCCACCACACCAACCAGAAGCAACACGCGCCATTCTCCCTGAGGCATCTGGGCAAGCCAGTACAAACCGCTGGCGGTGCTTAACAGAAAAAGGAATCCAGCTAGCCCGATGAGCCAGGAGTTGGTGAAGATGGGCTCACCTGTGCGCGCCCGCCAGAGAAGTGGAATAACCAGAACCCATGCCCAGAATGCTGACATCATCAACTGAAGTGGAACCGGAGACTGGGCATTGGTGGCAACGATCATCAACAGAAAAGCCAGGTTCGCCACTACCAGCGCCGAAACACGGGATAGCAAGGAATTCAGGCTGCATAAGGGCGTCCACTCCCAGATTCCGGCCGAAAGCAACAGAGCCAGCACCAGAGCAAACAAACCCGGCACTGGCAGCCACAGCGCCAAGGCGAAGAAGAGTGCAAAACCGACGCCCGTAGCGAGGCGTGTATTCACCTGCCAGACCTCACTGCCCGCGCCGAACTTACATCCTCATCCAGCGCGCCTTCATCGAGATCCGGGTTGGCTCCAAACCGGCGTGTACGGCGGCGGTATTCGCGCACAGCCTTGTCAAACCATGAGGCATCAAAGTCGGGCCAATAACAATGGGCAAAGAAGAATTCCGTGTAGGCGCATTGCCATAACAAAAAGTTGCTAATGCGATATTCGGCGCCGGTGCGAATCAATAAATCCGGGTCGGGCAGATCGCCTATACTGGTGTATTGATGCAGGCATTGCTCGCTAATGTCGTCCGGATTCAGCTTGCCTTCAACGCAGTCTCTCGCCATCCGTTCAGCTGCCTGAGCAATGTCCCAACGCCCGCCGTAGTCGGCGGCAATTACCAGGGTACGATTTCCAGATGAAGTGGCTTGCTCAACTTCGGCGATCTGTTTTTGAAGGCGCTCACTGAAACGGTCGCGACGACCCACTACTCGCAGCCGGATATTCTGCTCAACCAGGTCTTTGCGGTAGCGCTTCAAGGTGCTTGAAAACAGGGACATCAATCCACCTACCTCTTGACGCGAACGCTTCCAGTTTTCGCTGCTGAACGCAAAAACCGTCAAGACTTCGATGTCATGTTTGCCGCAGCGCTCGATGATTTCGCGCAAGCGATCAGCTCCGGCCTGATGGCCCGAGAGAGGCGGCAATCCGCGATCCTTTGCCCACCTGTTGTTGCCATCCATGATGATGGCAACGTGGCGCAGCGGGTTGGGTAAGTCAGCCATTCAAGCTGACCTAGATTTCCATCAGGTCCGTTTCTTTGGTCTCGAGGGCCCGGTCTACCTCGGCGATGAACTCGTCGGTAATTTTTTGCACCTCTTCCTGGGCCTTCCTCTCTTCGTCCTCGCTAATCTCTTTGTCTTTAAGCAAGTCTTTGATATGACCCAGTGCATCCCGACGAATATTGCGCACTGATACTCGCGCATTCTCGGCTTCGTTTCTGGCCTGGCGAATATAGTTCTTACGCGTTTCTTCGGTGAGGGCCGGCATGGGGATTCGAATGACCGTGCCAGCGGTAGCGGGATTCAACCCGAGGTCCGATTTCATGATGGCCTTCTCGATATCCTGCACCAGGTTCTTTTCCCAGGGCGTAACCGCCAGAGTCCGCGCGTCCTCGACATTGATATTGGCAACCTGGGACAGAGGTGTATCCGACCCGTAGTAATCAATATGGATATTGTCCAGAAGATTGGGATGCGCACGGCCTGTGCGAATGCGACTGAAGTTCGACGCCAGCGCAGTCAGGGATTTTCCCATGCGCTCGCGGGCATCCGCCTTGATTTCATCAATCATGGTTTTTTTCCTCCACCAGAGTTCCTATCGACTCTCCAACCACCACTTGCAACAGTGCCCCGCTTTTGTTCATGGGGAATACCCGAATGGGCATTTTGTGATCGCGGCACAGCACAATGGCAGTCAGATCCATAACCCCCAATTGTTTTTCCAGTACCTGGTCGTAAGTCAAACTCGAATACATGACCGCATCCTTGTGCTTCATCGGATCCTTGTCGAAAACACCGTCCACCTTGGTTGCTTTCAGGACAATATCGGCTTCAACCTCGATACCGCGAAGGCAGGCAGAGGAATCGGTTGTAAAGAAGGGATTGCCGGTACCGGCAGCGAAGATAACCACATCGCCTTGCGACAGATAACGCATCGCCAGTCGCCGGTCGTAATGCTCGACAATACCGCCGATAGGGATAGCCGACATCACGTGACTGGCAATATTCGAACGCTCGAGCGCGTCGCGCAGTGCCAGCGCATTCATCACAGTGGCCAGCATGCCCATATGGTCGCCAGTTACCCGGTCGAGGCCAGCGGAATTCAGCGCTTGCCCTCGAAACAGGTTACCGCCACCAACCACCAGACCTACCTGAACACCGATGCCAACCAACTGGCCAATCTCGAGAGCCATCTTGTCGAGAACTTTCGGATCGATACCAAATCCTGCTGAGCCGCTGAGTTCTTCACCGCTCAGTTTGAGCAAGATCCGCTTGTATTTGCGCTCTTTCTTCTTGATGTCGGCCATGGTGTCTACCACCCCCTGTTAAGACTGAGCTCCCTGGACCTGGGCTGCCACTTCGGCGGCAAAGTCTTCCTGTTTTTTCTCGATGCCCTCGCCTACTTCATAGCGGGTAAAACCCTTCACATCGGCGCCGGCTGCAGACAGCAGCTTACCAACTTTCTGGTCGGGATCTTTTACGAAAGGCTGATCTACCAGAGAACTCTCTGCCAGGAACTTGCGCACACGCCCCTCGACCATCTTTTCCACAATTTCGGCTGGCTTGCCGGATTCCTGGGCCTGGGCGAGATAAATCTCACGCTCTTTGGCCACTTCGTCCTGCGGCATATCCTCTGGTTTGGCAACACGAGGGTTCACGGCGGCTACGTGCATAGCCACATCCTTGGCCAGCTCTTCGTCGCTACCCTGCAGCTCAACTACCACCGCTATTCGACCGTTGCCATGCACATAGCTACCCAGCACTCCATCGGTCTCGATACGGCTAAAGCGACGCACTGAAATATTCTCACCAATTTTCTGCACCAGCGCTTCTCTTGCCGACGCCAGTTCGCCTTCCATAAGGCTTTCAACGTCATTAACCGCACTGTTCGCCAGGGTATCGGCCACCTGCTCGACAAAGGCAAGGAAACCCTCATCTCGCGCAACAAAATCGGTTTCGCAATTTACTTCCAGAAGGACCGCTTTTTTCGCGTCACCACGAATCAACACAACGCCCTCTGCCGCGACACGACCGGCTTTCTTGGCCGCTTTCATACCGCTGCTTTTGCGCAGGTTTTCAATCGCCAGGTCGGCATCGCCGCCCGCCTCAACCAGCGCTTTTTTACACTCCATCATGCCCAGACCGGTGCGTTCGCGCAGGTCTTTCACCATTGCAGCTGTGATTGCTGACATATGTTTACCTCTTTTTGATCTTGATCCGCGACTGCCGCGGCAGCCCCAGTTTGTTCGTCAACTGTTTAGAAGCCATTAAAAAGCGGAGATCACTCCGCTTCTTTTTTGCTGTCCTCGGCTGCCTCTTCGGCTACCGGCTCCTGCTCGGCCACTTCGGCCTCAACAGACTCCTCCACTTCGGCAGCTTGCTCCGGTTCAGCCTCAACGGCTGTCTCCGGCTCGGCGACTTGCTCCGCTTCTGCAGGCTGTTCTGCCTCGACAGGTTGCTCGGCGTCTGCCGTCGCAGCAGCCGCTTCCTCTACTTCAACAAATTCATCTTTCGAAGTGAGGTTGTTGGATTTGGCTCGACCGGCAAGAATTGCATCCGCTGCGGCCATCACGTACAGCCGAATGGCCCGGATTGCATCGTCGTTGCCCGGGATTACGAAATCAACGCCGTCCGGGTTGCTGTTGGAGTCGACAATGCCAATCACCGGAATACCCAGTTTATTGGCTTCGTTAATGGCAATGCGCTCGTGATTGTCCCATACGCTGCCATACTGCTCGCCGCGATCAGCGACGGTTTCTTTTGCGGCATCCAATAATTCATTGCGGTTCATTCGTTTTCACCCTTTACATCAATAATCTTTAGCTTGCAGGCGCAACACTCGTATTCAATTTTATGCGCCCATTCCCCTGTTAGTTCAATAGTGCATCGGCAGCGTGGGCATTGACCGTTGTTCAATCGCCGCTGGAACGTGCCGTCGCCCTCATAAATGTGATCGTTCATGCAATACCCCTTCGCCACCACAACGATAACACAATGTCTTCTCGATGCAACCGTAGCCGTCTGGCTGCGTGATCCAACCGTCAGCGCAGTCGGTGCAGGGTTTTGTGCGAAAATTTTGTGTGACACCCCCACACAGCGCAGAGGGTGGGCGGGGGGCAAGGGGTGC
>CAKZNR010000073.1 GCA_937129725.1 uncultured Cellvibrionales bacterium
CCAGTGAGGTAATAACCTTCGAACCGGATCATGCTCTGGTGGCTGACATCGAGGCTTTGCCGCTGTTACGCGATACCTTGCAGGCGCTTGGCTATAAGGGTCGCACTCAGCTGCATAGCGGTATGGACGCCGCCGGCGCACTGCTTGGCGAGAGTGAGCTCGACCTTGTGGTGGCCGGTATCGTTGGTGCGGCCGGACTGCGGCCGACGCTGGCCGCAGCGGATGCCGGAAAGCGTATTTTGTTGGCCAACAAGGAAGTGCTGGTTTGTGCCGGAAAGCTATTTATGCACCGCGCCCAGCTCGCCGGCGCCAAGATATTGCCACTGGATAGCGAGCACAATGCCATTTTTCAATGCTGGCCAAACGCACTGAGCCGAGACAACTCGGGTGTACGCCGAATTCTGCTGACTGCTTCAGGGGGGCCTTTCCGGGGTTTTAGTACCGATCAATTGAGAGACGTCACTCCGGAACAAGCCTGTAGCCACCCGAATTGGTCAATGGGCAAAAAAATCAGCATTGATTCCGCCAGCTTGATGAACAAGGGGCTGGAGCTGATTGAAGCGTGCAGCCTGTTTGCCCTTCCTCAACAACAGATCGAGGTGCTGGTTCACCCCCAGAGCATTGTTCATTCTCTGGTGGAGTACCTGGATGGTTCGCAGCTTGCGCAGCTGTCCAGCCCGGATATGCGCACACCCATTGCTCATGCGCTGGCCTGGCCCGAGCGCATCGAGTCGGGAGTACCCTGGCTCGACCTGATTCAGGCCGGCAATCTGTCCTTCGAGCCAGTCGACGACAAAACCTTCCGCTGCCTTGCGCTGGCCCGGCAAGCCTGTGCGACGGGTGGTTCGGCCAGTCTTTATCTGAACTCGGCAAATGAAATTGCCGTGGAAGCTTTCCTGCAGGGCAAGATTCGTTTTACTTCAATTGCAGATGTTGTAGAAAATACCCTGCAATTCGCCACTTCTGCGGAACCTGAGACGCTGGAGCAAGTCATAGAGCTGGATTGTGAGGCGCGAGCTTTGGCGCGCCAGCAAATTGCCGGTCTCTCTGCTGCATATGAATAGGAGTAAAGCTTGGAAGTATTGAACGCCATTCTGTTTGCCCTGATCGCTTTGTTTATCCTGGTGACTGTGCACGAGTTCGGTCACTACTGGGTTGCGCGTCGCTGTGGCGTGCATGTGGAACGCTTTTCCATTGGCTTTGGCAAACCCTTCCTTCGCTTCACCTGGGATAACACGGAATTTGCTCTGGCTCCAATTCCTCTGGGTGGTTACGTCAAAATGTACGGCGAACAGGCCAGTTCGGATGACGGTTCTGAGGCGGATGCCGACGTTCCCGAGGAAAAAAAGCAGTACAGCTTTAGCCACAAAACGGTATATCAGCGCATGGCTATTGTGGTGGCGGGTCCGCTGGCGAACTTTATTCTGGCGGTGCTGGTTTACTGGATGGTATTTATGGGCGGTACTGTTGGCTTTGCTCCCATGGTAAAAATGGTAGAGCAGGGCTCGATAGCCGCTTCGTCAGGCATACCGGTGGGCGAATTTGAGCCCCCGCACCGGGTAATTTCTGTTGATGGTGAGTCAACGGGCACCTGGAGTGAGGTGTTTCAACAGTTTTTCAAGCGCATAGGCGAAACCGGCAACCTGGAGTTAGAGCTGGCGGATGCTGCTGGAAACAGTCAGCTTTACCAGCTGCCCATTCAGCGTTGGCAAGGTGATACCGACTCTCCCCAGTTTATTCAAAGCCTGGGGTTGGTGCCCTGGTCGCCAGAACTGGAACCGGTATTTGCTTCCATTTCAAGCGGCAGCCCGGCGCAATCGGCCGGCTTACAGGCCGGTGACCGGGTTGTGCAGGTTGACAGCCAATTGATATCCAGCTGGGCCCAGCTTCGCGATTACGTGTCGGCCCGCCCCGGCGAAACCCTGGATTTGCGGATACAGCGCGAACAACGCACTCTACAGCTGCAATTGACCCCTGAACTTGTGGAAACAGAGCAGGGGCCGGTGGGCCGCATTGGTGTTGCAGCGGGAAGTGCCGAATGGCCCAAGCAATATCGCAACGAAATCAACTACGGTCCGATTGGCGCTTTCACCGAGGGGGCCAGCCAAACCTGGGCTACCTCCAGCCTGATTCTCGATTCGCTTGGCAAGTTGATCAGCGGGCAGGTATCAACCAAAAGCCTCGGCGGCCCAATTTCTATTGCCCAATATGCCGGCTCCAGCGCCGATGCGGGGTGGCAGTCATTTCTTATGTTTTTGGCCGGCCTCAGCGTTATGTTGGGTGTGGTAAACCTCTTGCCCATCCCTGTTCTGGACGGCGGCCACCTGCTTTTTTATTTGGTTGAGTGGGCCAAGGGCAGCCCTCTGAGCGAGCAGATTCAGGCTTTTGCCGTGCGCGCAGGCATGTTGGTTCTGGTGAGTGTGATGATTCTCGCCCTTTACAATGATTTCGGGCGGCTGTAGTGTCGCGCGTCTACCAAGTTCAGCAGTCAAAATGAGAAAACTTCTAATTCTTCTTGCCCTGGCGTATTGCGGTCCGCTATTGGCACAGACCTTTGTTGTCGAAGACATCCGTATTGAAGGCATTCAACGCGTATCCCCCGGTTCGGTCTTTTCCGCCTTGCCTGCGAGGGTTGGAGATACGGTCGATACTACGCGCGTGCAAAGCTCGATTCGCTCTTTGTTTGCGACTGGCCTGTTCAGCGATATCAGAATTGAGCGCGATGGCAACGTTCTGGTGGTTCGAGTAGCCGAGCGCCCGGCCATTGCCGACATCAATATTGAAGGCAACAAGATCATCAAAACGGAAGACTTGCTTGTTTCCATGAACGACGCAGGTCTGGCCGAGGGTCAAATCATGCAGCCCGCTACGCTGGAAGCCGTAGCGCGCTCTTTGGGTCAGGAATACGTGGCCCAGGGCCATTACGGCTCTTCGGTTAGCTATGAAATCGTCGAGCAGCCGCTCAATCGCGTCAGCATTGAAATGGAAGTAGATGAAGGCAAAAAGGCCCGCATCGAGCAGATCAATATTATTGGCAACGAGCTCTTCGACGACAAAGAACTGCTCGATCAGTTTGAACTGGGAACCACCAACTGGCGCAGTTGGGCAACGGGCAACAACAAGTACTCCAGAGAAAGTTTGAATGGCGATCTGGATCGTCTGGAATCCTTTTATCGCGACCGCGGCTACTTCGAATTTGTTATCGATTCCTCGCAGATTGCGATCAGCCCTAACCGTGAATCCGTTTACATCACTATCAATCTTTCCGAGGGGGATATCTACCGGGTAGGCGAGGTGGGCTTCATGGGCGACCTGGTGCTGGAAGAGGAAGAGTTGCGGCGCTACCTGTTGGTAGCAGATGGGCAGGTTTACTCCCAGGCGCTGGTGTCTGCTACCCGCGACCTGATCGTCAACCGCCTGGCCAATGCGGGTTACACCTTTGCGGAGGTGGAGGATATCGCCGAGTTCGAAGAGGGTTCGGGCGAGGTTGACCTGAGTTTCTTTGTCAATCCGGGGCAGCGTGTTTATGTCCGCCGCGTCGAGTTCCGTGGCAACCTGCGCACCGAAGATGAGGTGCTTCGCCGTGAAATGCGGCAACTGGAAAGTGCGCCGGCATCCGACAGCCTGATTGAGCTGGGAAAAATCCGGCTGGATCGAACCGGTTTCTTCCGCGAGGTGACCTCGGAGATTGAGCCGGTCGCCGGCACCCAGGATCAGATAGATGTGATCTACAACGTCGATGAGCAAGCTTCGGGGTCTTTAAGCGCCAGCGTGGGATACGCTCAGGTCACCGGTTTGCTGCTGGGCTTTAACCTGCAAGAAAACAACTTTCTGGGTTCCGGCAACTCGGTAGGTATCGGCATTAACAAGTCCACCTTCCAGAACAGCTATTCGCTCAATTACACCAATCCCTATTTTACCCCGGATGGGGTTAGCGCCGGATTCTCGCTTTATTCGCGATCCACCGATTATGGAGAGATCAACGTGTCGACCTTCAGTACCGATGTGCTGGGTTTGAACGTTAATTTTGGCTATCCGCTCAGCGAGATTAGCTCGATACGATACGGCGCCGGCTATGAGCGGCTGGATCTTTCTACCGGGGTATTTGCATCTCCTGAGATTCGTGCCCTGGCGCCTTCGGGCAACGAGGTATTCAACCTCTACAAACTGGACTTAACTATTGGCCGCTCTACGCTTAACCGCGGCATTCTGCCTACCGCCGGCAGCTCCCAGAACATCGGTTTTGAAGTGGCCGCACCCGGCAGCGATATCAGCTATGCAAAGTTGACCGTCAATGCGCAGGCCTTCTTTGATATTCCGCTACACCGCGACATGGCGCTCAAACTGCGCTCTCGCATTGGCTATGGCGAAGGTTTGGGCGATACAGAGCGTTTACCCTTCTTTGAAAACTACTACGCCGGTGGTTTTGGATCGGTGCGTGGCTTCGAGAGCAATGTGCTGGGCCCGCGCGAGTCCGGTGGGGGCAGTTTCGAGCCTGATCCCATTGGCGGTAACGTACTGCTGCTATATGGCGCTGAAATTATTCTGCCAACGCCCTTTCTGCCCGATCCCCGATCCACTCAGGCCGTGTTATTCTTCGATGCGGGGAATGTCTTCGATACAAACTGTACAACAAACCCGACGACCGGAGCGGTGGTGCAGCCCAATTGTTTTGAGCCGTCCTACAAAGAGCTGCGATACTCTGCCGGTATCGGGGTAACCTGGATCAGTGGTTTCGGCCCGATGTCCTTCAGCTTTGGACGATCCTTTAACGGTGGCCAATTCGAAGACCGGGAAATGTTCCAGTTCACGCTGGGGCAAACATTCTGACAAACAAAAACTGGAGTTTTTCTGTGATTAAACAAACTATTGCATTCATGGCGGGATTGCTGATTATGGCTGCCAGCAGCACGGTGCGGGCTCAAGAAATTGCGGTTGTAGACATACAACTGGCAATTCTCAACAGCACCTATGGCCAACAGCAGCTGAATGCCCTGAGCAATGACCCTTCCTATGCCGACCTGATTTCTACCGCGCAAAGCATTGAGGCGGACGTCGCCAGCCTCGATAGTCAGGCCCAGGCTGAAGCCAGCAACTGGACCAACGAGCGTTTTCAGCAGTACACCCGCCAGCGGGAGTTCAAGGTTGCCGATTTGCAGTTGACCTCGCAAAAGATCCAGTCGGAACGCGAGCGTGTTATCAATGCGGTAATCGAGGCCATGAACGATCAGGCTATTGGTGCGCTGGAAGAAATCATCGAAGAGCAGAGTATTTCACTTCTGTTGCGTGAAAGCTCGGTGTATTCGGCAGATGCCGACCACAACGTTACCGCTCTGCTGGTCGAAAAACTGTCGAACTGATTCCTTCAGGGGTAAAGCGCTGATGCGGCTTCAGGATATCGCCAGCCATATCGGCGCCGACCTATGCAGTGCTGGCCCTGATATCGAGATCGAGGGGCTGGCATCGCTTTCCTCGGCCGGCCCGGGCCATCTCAGCTTTCTTGTTTCGGCAGATTTGCTGGAGCTGGCAAACCAGTCGCGAGCCGGTGCGTTGATTTGCCCTCACGATCTGGTGCAGCAGCTTTCGCAGCAGACCTCACGCCCTTTGCTGGCGAGTAAACAGCCTTATTTGGCCTATGCCCATGCCAGTGGCCTGTTTACCGACGAAGCTGCTCCCGCTGGAATTCATCCAAGCGCCAGCGTGGATAAGTCGGTTGAAATGGCCGATGACGTGCACATTGGTGCCAACGCTGTGGTCGGTCCTGGGGTTCGCCTGGCTGCCGGCGTGGCAGTGGGTAGCGGATGCCAGCTGGGTCGCAACGTGCAAATAGGCGAAGCAACCCGGCTGTTTCCAAACGTGGTGCTATACCATGGTGTTCGCCTTGGTAGCGACTGCATATTGCACAGTGGCGCGGTGCTTGGCGCAGATGGCTTTGGCTTTGCGCCCTCCGCGAATGGATGGGTCAAAATCCACCAGCTCGGCACCGTGATTGTCGGAGACCGGGTAGAGATTGGCCCGAACTGTACGGTTGCGCGCGGAGCCCTGGACGATACACGCATCGGCAATGGTGTGATCATGGATGCCCAGGTGCTTATTGCACACAATGTGGAAGTGGGCGAAAACACCGCTTTTGCAGGGCAGTCTGGAGCAGCTGGAAGTGCTCGCATCGGAGCAAACTGCACTTTCGGTGGTCAGTCCGGCGTGGTGGGTCACATCGAAATAGCGGATAATGTGCACCTGCAGGGGCGCAGTGTGATTACCAAAAGCATTTACCAGGCAGGTAGCTATTCATCCCTATGGCCACAGCTTCCAGCCGGGGAGTGGCGCAGGATGGTCGCCAGTTTGCGTCATGCTGCAAAAAAGAAAGCTGAATGACAGCCCATAAACCGAAGAGTTTTTAGCAAGGCAACGCAATGATGATGGACATTATCGAGATCCAGAAATATCTGCCGCATCGGTACCCGATGCTGCTGGTGGATCGTATTACCGACTTCGAAGAAGGCACCTTTATTCGTGGCTTCAAGAATGTCACCTACAACGAAGAGCTCTTTCAGGGGCATTTCCCACAAGAACCTATTCTGCCGGGTGTGGTAATCATTGAAGCCCTTGCCCAGGTATCTGGCGTGCTGGGCTTTAAAACCGTCGAGATGCGGCCGGAAGACGGCTACCTTTACCTCTTCGCTGGCATCGATAAAGTGCGTTTCAAGCGGCGCGTGGTTCCCGGTGACCGATTGACACTTGAGTCGACCGTAATCACGCGCAAGCGCCATATCTGGAAATTCGATGTGAAAGCTTTGGTCGATGGCGAATTGGCGGTATCGGCGGAGCTGACCTGCGCAATTGTAGAAAACAACTGATTCTTGGCCATGGCTAAGGTAGACCCGCGCGCCATTGTCCACGAATCTGCGTTACTGGCTGACGATGTTGAGGTTGGTCCTTTCACCATTATTGGCGAACAGGTTGAAATCGGTGCGGGGACTGTCATCGGCCCACACAACGTGCTCAAGGGCCCAACACGCATCGGCGAGAACAACCGCATATTGCAATTCTGTTCGATTGGGGAAGACACGCCCGACCTGAAATATGCCGGGGAGGACACCTGGCTGATTATTGGCGACAATAACACCATCCGCGAGGGCGTTACCCTGCATCGCGGTACAGTTCAAGACCGTGCTGAAACCCGCATCGGCAATCACAACCTCATTATGGCCTATGCCCATGTGGGGCATGACTGCATCCTCCATGACCATACAATACTGGTAAACAATGCTGCTCTGGCGGGCCATGTTGAGGTGGGTGACTGGGCAATCATTTCGGGGTTTACCGGCATTCATCAGTACTGCAATGTTGGTGCACACTCTTTTATCGGTGCCTACTCCTGGGTAACGCAGGATTTGCCAGCATACGTTCTGGCCACCGGTAATCCGGCTGTGCCCAGAACCATTAATGCCGAAGGCCTCAAGCGCAGAGGCTTCAGCAGCGCGCAACTGCGCTGCCTGCAAAAAGCCTACAAGACCATTTACCGACGCGGTCTTGATCTGGATAGCGCGCTGCAAGAACTGCGCGACGATACTGATAATCACGAACTGCTTCAGCCACTGATTCAATCCATCGAATCAAGCCAGAGGGGCATTCTGCGCTGATGGATTCCCCGCTGCGTATTGCCCTGGTGGCGGGCGAAGCATCCGGCGATATTCTAGGCAGTGGCTTGATTCGGCAGCTCAAGCAGCTGCATCCGCAGGCCGAGTTTGTCGGTGTTGGCGGTCCGCTGATGAAAGCCGAGGGTCTGCATTCCCTGTTTGACATGGATCGACTTAGTGTCATGGGTTTGTGGGAGCCGCTCAAACGCCTGCCCGAACTGTTATCCATGCGGCGCAGTCTGATTCGCAGATTTCGCGAACTCCCGGTTGACCTCTTTGTCGGCATAGATTCGCCCGATTTCAATCTGGGCATTGCGGCTGCGCTTAAACCATACGGCATCGCCACCGCTCATTACGTGAGTCCATCTGTATGGGCCTGGCGCCAGGGGCGCGTAAAGGGAATTCGCCGCAACCTAGACCTGATGCTTACCCTGCTTCCGTTCGAGGCCGAATTCTATCGGCAGTATGAGGTGCCAGTGGAGTTTGTCGGCCACCCCCTGGCCAGTCAAATTACTGCCAGCATCAACCCTCAGGCGCAGCGTTGCCAACTGGGGCTTGGCGATACTCCCATGCTGCTATTGCTTCCAGGCTCGCGCGGCTCCGAGGTAAAACACTTGATGCCGCTGTTTGAACGCACGTCTGAGGAGCTTCGCCGCTACATTCCGAATTTTCAGGTTAGGGTGGCGGCTGCCAACGCGCAGCGGGAAAAACAAATTAATGAATTGCTCGACGATTCTTCTCAAACCCGGGTTGTTTGTGGTCAAACGCGCGAGCTGATTGCTGCCAGCGATGCAGTTCTGGCGGCTTCCGGAACAACCACGCTGGAGGTGATGCTCAGCGGCCGACCCATGGTAATTGCCTACAAGGCTGACGCACTCTCTTACGCAATCATCAGCCGCATGTTACGGGTGCCCTGGGTGGGGTTGCCGAATCTGATCGCGGGCAAATCTCTGGTGCCCGAACTGATCCAGCAGGATGCCCGAATTGAATCCCTGTGCGACGCCTTGCGACGATGCTTCGAGGACGAAGCCTGGGTGCATTCCCTGCAGCAGCAATTTGGCCTGCTGTCGGATCAATTGCGCCAGCCTTCGGACCAGCTGGCCGCTGCAGCACTGAACCGGTTGTTGCAGCAACGTGGCTGATGTCAGGCTAATTGCGGGTACAGACGAAGCGGGCAGGGGGCCCCTGGCAGGTGCAGTGTTTGCCGGTGCGGTGTTGCTGGACCCCGAGCGACCTATCGAAGGCCTCAACGATTCCAAGAAGCTGACGGCTAAACGACGGGACAGCCTGTTTGCGCAGATTCGCCAGCGCAGTATTTGCTGGACAGTGTCCGCGGCCACGGTGCAGGAAATTGATGCGCTGAACATACTGCACGCCTCCATGCTGGCAATGAAGCGGGCTGTGAGCGCACTTCGTCCCACGCCCGATTTTGTCTATGTCGATGGCAACCGAGTGCCCGATTGGTCGTTCGAGTCGGAGGCCCTTGTGGGCGGTGACGGAAGGGTTGCCGCTGTGTCGGCTGCATCCATTGTCGCCAAGGTTTGCCGCGACCGATACATGAATAGAATGGCGCAGGCGTTCCCCGGCTATGGCTTCGAGCGCCATGCAGGTTACCCCACTGCGTTTCACTTGCAGGCGCTGCGAGAAAGAGGTCCTTGTGCAATTCACAGGAAAAGTTATGCTCCTGTGAAGCAGGCCGATCTCTTTGCCCAGGCCGCGCAAAGTACCGCCACCCAGGAGTAGTTTTTCAATGAGCGAAGCCCCCACACCATCCTTTGTGCACCTGCGGGCGCACACGGAATTTTCGATGGTGGATGGCATTCTTCGAATCAAGCCAACCCTGCAGGCGGCTGCCGAAATGCAGATGCCCGCACTGGCTTTGACAGATCTCAGCAATCTGTTTGCCGCGGTAAAATTTTACCGAGCAGCTGAATCCAGCGGGGTAAAACCCCTGATAGGCTGTGATTTTTTGCTCCATCTGGGTGAGGACACGCGCCCGGCCGAGGTTTGCCTGCTGGTTAAGGACGCAACAGGCTACGCCAATCTGGTTGAACTGATCTCGCGTTCCTGGTTGCAGGGGCAGGTGAGAGGGACGCCCTATATCAACTGGAGCTGGATTGAGGAGTTGCATGAGGGGTTGATTTGTCTTTCGGGCGCAATGCAGGGTGAGGTGGGCCAGCACTTGCTCAGTCGGTACCCCGAGAAGGCAGGTGACGTTGCGAGTCGATGGCAGGCCCTGTTTGCAGACCGCTTTTATCTGGAAGTGCAGCGAACCGGAAAATCCGGCGAAGAAGAATATCTGCATGCGGCTGTCGAACTGGCCGCCAGCCTGCAAATTCCCCTGGTGGCAACCAATCAGGTGCGCTTCCTCAAACGCGGCGATTTCGAGGCGCATGAGGCTCGCACTGCGATACACGACGGAATGACGCTGGCGGATCCCAGGCGTGAGCAACGCTTCACTGAAGAGCAGTATCTCAAGTCGCCATCCGAAATGACCGAGCTGTTCAGCGACCTCCCCGAAGCGTTGCAAAACAGCCTGGAAATTGCCCGACGGTGCTCGCTTGATATGAAGCTGGGCGAGTATTTTTTGCCGGAATACCCTACTCCCCAGGGAATGGACGAGCCAGAATACCTGCGTTACGCGTCGCGGCAAGGCTTGAAGGAGCGAATGGAATTCCTGTTTCCCGATTCCGTTGTGCGCAGCGAAAAACAGGGTGAATACCAACAAAGGCTTGAAGAGGAGCTGGATATCATTATCCAGATGGGGTTCCCCGGCTACTTCCTGATCGTGATGGACTTTATCCAGTGGGCCAAGAATAACTCCATCCCGGTGGGCCCGGGGCGGGGTTCCGGAGCCGGCTCGCTGGTTGCCTACGCTTTGAAAATTACCGATCTGGACCCGATTGAATACGATTTGCTCTTCGAGCGCTTTCTCAACCCGGAGCGGGTATCCATGCCCGACTTTGACGTCGACTTCTGTATGGAGGGTCGCGACCGGGTAATCGACTACGTGGCCGAGCGCTACGGGCGCGACGCCGTGTCCCAAATTGTGACCTTTGGCACCATGGCAGCCAAGGCGGTTGTCAAGGATGTGGCCCGTGTACAGGGCAAATCCTATGGTCTTGCCGACCGGCTCTCGAAAATGATCCCATTTGAAGTGGGTATGACCCTGAGCACAGCGCTGGAACAGGAAACCGCGCTGCAGGAATTTCTTGCACAGGATGGGGATGCTCAGGAAATCTGGGAAATGGCCGAGCAGCTAGAGGGTATTACCCGCAACTGTGGCAAACACGCAGGCGGAGTTGTAATCGCGCCAACGCGACTGACTGACTTTGCGCCCCTCTACTGCGATGATCAGGGTCAGAGCGTTGTCACCCAGTTTGACAAGAACGATGTGGAAGCCGCGGGGCTGGTGAAGTTCGATTTTCTGGGCCTGAAGACCCTCACCATTATCGACTGGGCCCTGAACCTGGTAAATAAGCGCAGAAAGCTGGAGAAACAGGAAACGGTGGATATCAACGCCATCCCTCTGGACGACAGTGCCACCTTCGAGCTGCTTCAGAGCGCCGAGACAGCGGCGGTGTTCCAGCTGGAATCACGTGGTATGCGTGACCTGATCAAGCGGCTGCGCCCCTCCAGCTTTGAAGACATCATCGCCCTGGTTGCACTGTTTCGGCCGGGGCCACTGCAGTCGGGCATGGTGGACGACTTTATCAACCGAAAACACGGTCGCGAGCAGGTGGCTTACCCGCACCCAACCTACCAGCACGACGAGCTGGTTCCGGTCCTTGAGCCAACCTACGGCATTATCCTCTACCAGGAGCAGGTAATGCAGATTGCCCAGGTTCTGGCGGGTTTCAGCCTGGGTCAGGCCGACCTGCTGCGCAGGGCGATGGGCAAGAAGAATGCCGACGAAATGGCCAAGCAGCGTAAAATTTTCCTTGAAGGGGCCTCGCAGCGTGGTATTTCCGCAGAGTTGGCGTCAAATATCTTCGACCTGATGGAGAAGTTTGCCGGTTACGGCTTTAACAAGTCGCACTCGGCTGCTTACGCGCTGATCGCCTATCAAACAGCCTGGTTGAAAACCCACTACCCGGCCGAATTCATGGCGGCAGTGATGTCGGCCGATATGCAAAACACCGACAAAATTGTCGGGTTTATTGATGAATGTCGCCGGCTCGACCTGCAGGTTGCACCACCGGATGTAAATGTCGGCCGTTTCCAGTTCTCGGTGGATGGGCAGGGTAAGGTTATTTACGGGCTAGGCGCTATCAAGGGCCTGGGCGAGGGCGCCATCCAATCGTTGCTGGACAATCGCGAAAAGGCCAACTACCAGGACATCTACGACTTCTGCAAAAAGGTAGATAGCCGCAAGTTCAACCGGCGGGCCCTGGAAGCTCTAGTACGGAGCGGTGCCCTGGACAAGGTGAGCGGTTTCCCCGATGACCCGGACCGTGGCAGGGCCCTTCTGGAGGCCGCAGCCGAGGACGCCATGCAGATTGCCGAGCAGGTAAGTGCAAACCGGGAAAGTGGCATGACCGACATGTTCGGTGAGATTGCAGTAGAGGCTGAAGAATCTCCATTGGCGGGCCCTGCCGCTGCGCGGCCCTGGTCGCTTCGGGAACGGCTGCAAAAAGAAAAAGAAACCCTGGGCCTGTATTTGACAGGCCATCCGGTGGAGGCCTATCGGGACGAGTTGCGGGTGCTGGTTGGCCGGCGCCTGGCCGACCTGGTGCCGAGCCGCGACAAGCAGTGGCTGGGCGGCTTGCTGGTAGACCGGCGAATTATCAAAACTCGGCGTGGCGATCGTCTCTGCATTCTGACTCTGGACGATCGCAGCGCACGCGTCGAGGTTACCCTGTTTCCGGATATGTACACTCAGTGTGAGTCGCTGCTGGTACCCGACTCGGTATTGGCGGTAGAGGGAACGGTGGAAACGGACGACTACAGTGGTGGCCTGCGTGTTCGCGCTGAAAATTTGTTGCCTATTATCGAGCTGCGCAATCAGAAATTCCGCTATCTCTGTGTTGAGATGGCCCCTGAAACTGCCGACAATGGCCTGGTAGGGCGCCTGAAAGGCTGCCTGTCAGACTATCTGGGCGGCGCATGCAGTGTTCGCGTGCGCTTCAACGCGTCGCACCAGCGCGCCGAGTTCGAGTTGGGTGAGCAGTGGCAGGTTGAACCGCGCGACGAGCTGTTACACGAATTGCGTCACCAGTTCGGCCAGGAGTCGGTTAGCCTGGGTGCTTGATGGCTAGTTCGATGCTTGATTCGACACAACTTCAGCTGATGCGGGATTCGAGCCGGGTATGGGTCGGGTTCAGCGGAGGCCTGGATTCCAGCT
>CAKZNR010000074.1 GCA_937129725.1 uncultured Cellvibrionales bacterium
GGATGGTAGCCTGCAATCGAGACGCGATAGTGAAACCGGCACGGATACTGTCACTGCCAAATGGGAAGCCATCAAGCAGGACGAGCGCAAAGCTCGCGGACATGCCTCAGTGCTCGACGATATTCCGATGCAGTTGCCCGCCTTAAGTCGGGCGCAAAAACTACAAAAACGAGCCGCCAGCCTGGGTTTCGACTGGAAAGAGGCAGCCCTGGTCCTCAGAGTCATCCACGAAGAACTGGATGAATTGGAGCGCGAAATAACCGAAGCTGATCAAAAGGGGCAAGCCGAAGAGCTGGGCGATCTGATTTTCAGTTGCGTCAATCTGGCCCGCAAGCTGGGCTTTGACGCAGAACAATGCCTCAGACAGTCTGGTAGCAAGTTTGAAAAGCGTTTTCGCCAAGTGGAATTACTTGCCGACCAGCAAGGGCAACCTATAGGCCAAGCATCTGGCGAGCAGCTTGACCTCTGGTGGAATCTGGCCAAAACGAAAACGACCAAAGACTAATTGAGTTGTGAGAAGAGGCTGTGTATCTTGCCCGCTCGGGTTCAGAGCCCCTCTTAAAACAGACATGCAAATCAGGAATTGAATATGAAACTCATACTGTTGGGCCCACCGGGAGCCGGCAAGGGCACACAGGCCGCTGTCATCACCGAGCGCTACGGCGTTCCCCAGATATCAACCGGCGATATGCTGCGCGCTGCGGTTAAATCCGGCTCCGAGCTGGGCAACAGGGTACAGGGAATCATGGATAGTGGGGGTCTGGTTTCGGATGAAACCATTATCGCTTTGGTAAAAGAGCGAATCGAACAACCTGATTGCGTCAACGGCTTCCTGTTCGATGGTTTTCCACGCACCATTCCCCAGGCGGAAGCTATGGTTGAGGCAGGTGTCGATATCGACCATGTGGTAGAAATTCAAGTACCCGAGGAAGAAATTGTGGCACGGGTGTCGGGCCGCCGTGTGCACCCGGGTTCCGGCCGCACGTACCATATCGAGCACAACCCGCCCCGGGAAGAGGGCAAGGACGATGTTACAGGTGACGCGCTGGTGTTGAGAGACGACGATCGTGAAGAAACGGTCCGCAAACGCCTAGAGGTATACCGTGAGCAAACGGCGCCGCTAGTCGACTTCTATCGCAATTTCGAGAAACGGTCAGACACGGCACCCAGCTATCACGCCATTGCCGGTCGTGGCTCGGTAGAGGATATCTCAACGGCAATATTCAACAGCCTGGAATCCTGAGTCCACCGATGAAAGGGTTTCGCACTCGCACAGCCGTTGTTCTGGTTAATCTGGGCACACCGGCAGAACTGACCGCCTCATCGGTACGGCGATTTTTGCGCCAGTTTCTCGGTGACCGTCGGGTAGTAGAAATTCCGCGTCCGGTCTGGTGGTTGATTCTGAATCTTTTTGTACTGCCCCTTAGGCCCCGCAAGGTGGTAGAAACCTACAGCGAGGTCTGGACCGACGCGGGTTCGCCATTGAGAGTAATCACAGAGCAGCAGGTTGAGCGGTTACAGGAACGTTTTGATCAGGAGATGGGTGATACCTCGCCACTGATCTGCCACGCCATGACCTATGGTGAACCAGCCATAGCGAAGGTTCTTGATTCCCTGCAGCAGCAGGGCATAAGGCGCATCGTTATCCTGCCCATGTACCCTCAGTATTCTGGCTCAACCACCGCGGCAGTCACCGACCAGGTGGCCGACTACATGAAATCCTGCCGCTATGTGCCCTCAATCAACCTGATTGGCAGCTACTTTTGGGAGCAACCCTACATCGAGGCACTGGCAAAAAGTATTCGGGAATTTTGGCAGCAGCATGGCAAGGGCGAAAAACTGCTGTTCAGTTACCACGGCATACCCCAATCCTACGCCGACAAGGGCGATCCGTATCCTGGCCACTGCGAGTGCACCACGGGTGCCACCGCAGCCAGCCTGGGCCTGACCGAAAACGACTACGAAATGTCCTACCAATCGCGTTTTGGCAAAGCCGAATGGGTGAAACCCTATACAGCGGAACGGGTAGAGCAGCTAGCCAAAGAAGGCGTCAAAAAGCTGGATGTGGTGTGTCCGGCGTTTGCCGCCGACTGCATAGAAACGCTCGAAGAGATCAGCATGGAAAATGGCGAGATATTTGAGGAGGCAGGCGGTGAAGAGCTGCGCCTGATTCCCTGCCTAAACGCCTCTCAAGCTCATATCGATGCCTTATTTGGCATCTTGCGGCTTCACGTGCTTTCCCAGCAGAGCGGAACCGACCGGTCTTGACCAACCTGTTGGCCATCGATTGCGCTGGCGAGGTGGCTTCGGTGGCCATCGGACTTCGCGACAAACATCGGCTAATCAGTCGGCCAGCGGCCACTCGCCAGGCAAGGGAGTTAATTGGCATGATCCAGCAAGTGCTGGAAGAGTCCGACCTGGAACGTCATCAAATCACCGGCCTGATCTGGTCGGCTGGTCCGGGATCTTTCACCGGAGTGCGCATCGCTACCTCGGTGGCACAGGGAATATCTTACGCTTTAAACCTTCCCCTTTACCCCTGCTCAAGCCTCGAGCTGACTGCCAAGTCGGTTCGCAGCCAGATGCAGCCGGGGCAGCAACTGCTGGTGGCCGAGGATGCGCGCATGGGCGAAATTTATTGGGCAAGCTTCGAAGCAACCCGCGAGGGAATAGGGCGCCTCAGCGACGACAGCCTGAGCACTCCGAAGGAGGTCCCAATTTCCGATACCCGGCTGGCCACGGGCTCGGCCCAGGCTCTGCTGGATCCCGACAGTGAGATATCTACATGGCTGACAAGCAGTCCGGCCAAAGCCAACTACCTATTGCCGCCGTTGGCAGACGACCTGAACGCTGCTGAGAGCCTTTCTGCATTGCAGGCAGAGCCTCATTATTTGCGTGGCGAATCAGCCTGGAAGCGGGTGGAGGAACAGTAGATTGGATTGGCTGCAAACCATTATTCTGGCGCTGGTGCAGGGGTTAACCGAGTTTTTGCCCATCTCCAGCAGTGCACACCTTATTTTGCCCTCCCAAATCCTTGGCTGGCCCGATCAGGGGCTGGCGTTCGATGTAGCCGTGCATGTCGGCACCCTGGTTGCCGTTGTAAGCTATTTTCGGGTGGAGGTAGGCAAGCTGGCGCTGGGTGGGCTGAAATCGCTCAGAGGCGAAATGAGCGACGATGGGCGGCTGGCCTGGATGCTCGTGGTAGCGACGCTGCCTGCCGCCTTTTTTGGCCTGCTGTTCGACGACTACATTGAGGCGAATTTGCGTTCTAGCCTGGTGATCGCAATCACCACTCTGGCGGGGGCGGTTTTGCTGTGGGTAGCCGATCGCCGTCCAGCTTCCGTTGAATCGGTTGCTTCGATTGGATGGCGAGTAGCTATTCTGGTTGGTATTGCACAAGCT
>CAKZNR010000075.1 GCA_937129725.1 uncultured Cellvibrionales bacterium
AGAGGGTGGCGGCAATATTCTGCCGACTGAAGAAACCCACTTTACCCCGCGCGAGATTCGCGAGGGATGGCGACTTTCCTGCCAGGTTCCTGTTAAACAGGACATGAAAGTAGAAGTACCCGAAGAAGTTTTCGGCGTAAAACAGTGGGAATGCGAAGTTGTGGCCAATACCAACGTGGCTACCTTTATCAAGGAGCTGCACCTCAAGCTGCCCGAAGGCGAGAATGTCGATTTTCGTGCGGGTGGCTATGTGCAACTGGAACGTCCAGCCAATCACGTCAAATTCAAAGACTTCGATATTGAAGAAGAATTTCGCGGCGACTGGGAACAGTTCGGCTTTTTTAACCTCGAGTCAAAAACCACCGAACCGGTTATACGCGCCTACTCCATGGCTAATTACCCGGAAGAGCGCGGCATTCTGAAATTCAACATTCGAATTGCCACGCCGCCTCCGCGTACCGAAGGCCTTCCACCCGGCTTGATGTCTTCCTATGTGTTTGGCCTGAAGCCAGGTGACAAGATCACCGTGTTTGGGCCCTTTGGTGAGTTCTTTGCCAAGGACACCGACGCCGAGATGGTCTTTATTGGCG
This sequence comes from uncultured Cellvibrionales bacterium, assembly GCA_937129725.1. Lineage (GTDB taxonomy): Bacteria > Pseudomonadota > Gammaproteobacteria > Pseudomonadales > GM7GCV1 > JABJGI01. Next base: position 591 of record CAKZNR010000075.1, read on the forward strand.
GTGGTGCCGGTATGGCGCCCATGCGTTCGCATATTTTTGACCAGCTCAAGCGTCTTAACACCGACCGCAAGATCAGCTTCTGGTACGGTGCGCGCTCCATGCGCGAAGCCTTCTATGTTGAGGAATACGACAAGCTGGCGGAAGAAAACGACAACTTCGAGTGGCACCTTGCCCTGTCGGATCCGCTACCCGAAGACAACTGGGAAGGCTACACCGGATTTATCCACAATGTGCTGTACGAGAATTATCTGAAGGATCATGAAGCGCCCGAGGATTGCGAGTACTACATGTGTGGGCCGCCCATGATGAATGCCGCCTGTATCGATATGCTGGTGAATCTGGGTGTCGAGCGCGAAAACATTATGCTGGATGACTTCGGCGGTTAAAAAGCAGGGGGCAGATTGTCTGCCCCCTTTTTTCTTTCCCGGAACCCCACGAACAGACTATTGTCCCAATCAGTATGCAAACTTTTCTGATCGCACTGGGCGCCTTTCTCTTCATCATGACCATTATGGCTATCGGCGTCATTCTGGGCCGCAAGCCTATTGCGGGTTCCTGTGGTGGCATTGGCGCCGCGCTGGGCGAAAAAGACTATGTTTGCGATATTTGCGGCGATGATCCCGCCAAGTGCGAGGAGCAGTCTGGCGGCGCATCAAGCGTTAGCCGTGGCGGTTCTTACTATGATGCCTCGAGTGGGAGCCCGCCGGAACGCTCCTGATATTCGGGAAATCCTTTTCTATTGCGCCGGGTCTTGATTAGGATGGCAGCTATACGCGGCAACCAGCCGCCAGAATAAGGAATTGCCAGGCGTGCCCCGGGGTGTTCATTTTTCCAATAACTGGTATATCGCCAAACGCTATCTGCGCGGCGGACGTCGCCACCGGTTTGGCCGGGTGGTTGGCCTTTTCTCTTTTCTTTCTCTTTTGATTGGCGTTGCCTCACTGGTTTTAGTGATGTCTGTGATGAACGGGTTTCACGCCGAGTTGAGCGGCCGATTTCTGCAGGTGCTGCCTCATGCCACCTGGTTTGACGGTCAGCTGGACCGACTTGAGCCAGAGCAGCGGCAGCAGGTTGTAGCCAGTTCTCCCATGATGGAGGCTTTTGTGTTGCTGACAGCTGGCGGCAACCAGGCGCCGGCGACCCTTACCGCAGTAAACCCCGATACCGATCCCTCTGTGGTGGATATGGCTCCGCTGGTTCGTTACGGAAGCTGGCAGGATTTTTCCGGGCAGCCTTTTGGCATGCTGGTGGGAATGCAGCTGGCCAACCGGTTGGGGTTGGACGTGGGGGACGAGGTTCGGGTGAACTTTGCCCATGTGCGGGTATTACCCACCGGTCTGTATCCCCTGACGCGAGGCTTTGTGGTGAGCGGTATTTTTGACAGCCAGAGCCAGGTGGACAACGAACAGGTGCTGGTGAGGCTGGCGGACGCCGGGCGTTTTTTGCAGATGGCCGGCGCCGAGACCGGGTTGCGCTTGCGGCTCGACAGCCCCGACAGGCCGATGAGCACGGGTTTTGACGACCGGGAAGGGTGGATTCCCTGGCAAGACAGGCTGGGTGGTCTGTATCAGGCAATGCAAATGGAGAAAGTGGTGGTTGGTACCATGCTTTGCATGGTTATCCTGATTGCGTCCTTTTCTCTGGTAGCAAGCCAATTGATGAACGTGGCAGAAAAACGAAGCGATATTGCAATTCTTCGCACCATGGGCGCCTCCGAACAGAGCATCCGCAATATTTTTGTGCTGCAGGCCATGATGTTCGGTTTGCTCGGCGTAGTGCCCGGGCTGATCGCAGGAAGCCTGCTTTCGCATGGTTTTAGCGATCTGGTGGTTCTATTCGAGCGGATTAGCGGCAGCACCCTGTTCAACCCGAATGTTTATTATGTGAGTTATTTGCCAACCCGCCTGCAAGCGGGCGATCTACTGGTTATTTCGGTGGTTTCGTTATTGATTTGTCTGTTTTCGGCCTGGTTACCAGCCAGCCGGGCAGCAAGAATTTCACCTGCGGAGGCCATTCATGCCCAACACTGAAACAACGGGGGCGGTGCTGCAAGCGCGCGATGTCAGCAAGAGCTACCGCAGCGGTCAGCAGGAGCTGCATATTCTGCGCAACCTTGATTTATCCGTGCAAGCCGGAGAAACCCTGGCGATCATGGGAGCTTCGGGTTCAGGCAAATCTACCCTGTTGAATTTGCTGGGTGGGCTCGACCGCCCTGATTCGGGATCCATATTTTTGTCGGGCGCGGACATCTGCGGTTTAAAGGCCGATCAGCTGGCCGGTTTGCGCAACCGTCACCTTGGCTTTGTGTATCAGTTTCATCATCTTTTGCCGGAATTTAGTGCCATCGAAAACGTTGCCATGCCACTGGTGATTCGGGGTTTGGCTCCGCGCGAGGCAAGGCAGGAGGCACTGCCCCTGCTGCAGCAGGTGGGCCTTGAGCAGCGCGTCGATCATCGACCTGCTGCGCTTTCTGGTGGAGAGCGTCAGCGCGTGGCTATTGCGCGCTCGCTGGTTTCCTGTCCGGACTGCGTATTGATGGACGAGCCTACCGGCAACCTCGACGAAGAAACCGCCGCCCAGGTATTGGAGCTGATTCTGCAAATTAATCGCGAACAGGCTGTGGCCATGGTGCTGGTGACTCACGATGCCCGGGTAGCCGCGAACCTGGACAAGAGATACCAGCTCACCGACGGACAACTTCAGCGCCTATGAATTGGGCGGCACTTTTATTGCTGGCGCGCCGCTACGCTTTCGGCCAACGCTTCCATGGCATGGGAGGTGCTGTCAGCCTGTTGTCGGTCATCGGGTTGGTATTGGGCACCGGGCTACTGATATCCGTGTTGTCGGTGATGAACGGTTTCGACAGGGAATTGCGTGACCGGATACTCTCCATGGTGCCGCACATTCGTTTGTTGCCGCAGGGAGACCTGCGCCTGAGCGCAAGGGAGTTGGAGCTTCTGCGCGCCGACCCCCAGGTGATATCACTGGATGCCTACCGCGAGGCAAATGGCCTGATCAGAAGTCGCGGTGAGACAGCCCCGGTGCTGCTGTGGGCTCTGCAACCCGACAGCTCTATGTTGAAACAGCAGTGGGGGAACCTGATCTCGGCGCAGCAGTTAGCCAGCCTTCAAGCGGGTGGTGGCGTGTCGTTGGGTAGCGAGCTGGCGCGCAGCCTGGGTGTGCAGCCGGGAGACCAGGTGACTTTCCTGACGCCGGATCAAAGCCAGCTGGCTTTTGCCAGTTTTGCGGTGTCGGATTTGTTACACACCGGTACCGAGCTTGACCATCAGCTCATGTTGGCTCCGCTCGACCTGGCAGAACGAAGCCTTGGCGACAACGTCGGCAGTTATGGCTATGCCATCTACTCCAATCGGGTGTTTGACGCCTACAGCCACGCTTATCAGTTGCTGTCGGGTCTGCCCGCGGGGTTTCGTGCCAGTACCTGGGCCGCAACCCACGGCAATCTGTTTGAGGCAATACAGATGTCGAGGTACCTGGTGGGCCTGATTGTCTTTCTGCTGCTTGCCATCGCTGCTTTCAATGTGATCGGTTCACTGATGATTTCGTCCGCCGACCGTCAGGCCGATATTGCCATCCTGATGACCATGGGAGCGCGGCGAAAGGATTTGTTGCGAATTTTTACCCTTCAGGGTGGCTGCATTGGAGCCGCAGGTGCGCTGGGTGGATTGCTGCTTGGCCTGTTGATTTGTGCCGGCCTAACCCCCTTTATGGGGCTGCTGGAGGGCCTTTTCGGTCTAAGAATACTAAACAGCAATATCTACCCGCTGGACTATTTGCCGGTCGATCTGCGCTGGCCCCAGGTTGCAGGTGTCACGCTGCTGGCTGTGCTGCTTTCAACCCTTGGGTCGCTTTACCCGGCCTGGCGTGTGTTATCGGTCGATCCGGCAGACACCCTGCGCTACGAGTGACAAAGGGGGAGCGTCCCCTGTTTAGCTCAGGTCTTCTGATCTAGCCTGAAAAACGCTTTCTTCGGGAGATAGTCATGCGGGCCACCACCTGGCCGGCTACCCTTGCGTTGGGCATTAGCCTACCCTGGCTGACACCGGTTGAACCCGGCTGGTATTGGCTTGCGCCACCCCTTGTGCTGGCATTGCTTTGGTCCGCAGCAAGGGGTTTGCTGCTGGCGCTGGCAGTGGGCTTTGCGGTTACCCTGCTGGAAGTGCATCAAATGCAGCAGCACCAGGTTCCTTCCCGCCCCGGTGGTTTCGATTTGATTGTGTCCGGTCGAGTGGCTTCGCGCCCCCTTCGCGACGGGGAGGCACTGCGTTTTGATCTCTTGGTCGACTCGGTGCACAGCGAGTCAATCGAGTCTGGATCAATCCCCGACCCCCGCAAGCTGCGCGTTAGCTGGTATCAGGATGCGCCCGCATTGGTGCAGGGGCAGCGGTTGACTGCTGAATTGCGGGTGAAATCGGCACGCGGCTGGTACAACCCCGGGTTGTGCGACGAGGGCAGCTGGCTGATTTCC
>CAKZNR010000076.1 GCA_937129725.1 uncultured Cellvibrionales bacterium
CTGAGTGGCTAGTTTAGGTTGAACGCGAGGTTCCGGTTTCAACTCTGGGCTATTTTACCTTGAGGCTCCAGGCCAGAACCCCGCCCAAAATCATTGGCACAGCAAATATAGTGAAATTGAGCTGCATAGTTGCGCCGCCGGCAATCATGACGCCTGCCATATAGGGGCCTACCACGGCACCAAAACGCCCCAAACCAATGGCCCAGCCGATGCCTGTTGCCTTGATGTCGGAGCTATATACCTTGGCGGCCACCGCATACAGCCCGGTAAAACCGCCCTGCTGCAGAATTCCGATAACAAAGATAATGGTCAGCAGCAGGTTGAACTCGGCCGGTGCCACGGCGTACACAATCATCAGCAGGCCAGACAAGGCCAGGAACAGGCCAATTATGCTACTCAGAGAGAAGCGGGTGGCCAGGAAGCCGACCGCCAGCACACCAAAAAAGGCGCCAAGGTTGAATGCGGTGCCACCCATCAGGCTTTGCTGCTCGGCAAACCCTGCATCAATCAACATTTTGGGTATCCAGCTAAGCAGGAAATAGAGGCAAATAAAGCAGAAGAAAAAGGTCAGCCAAAGGGTTATGGTCTGGCGCCGGAACCTTGGTGCCAGTAGTGCCAACATGTTGTGCAGCAGTGTTCCGGATCGGTGTTCGGGTTCTTCGTATGCCGGTAACTGTGACAGACTGGGCCGGTTAATCAGGGCAAGTGTTTGATTGATACGGTGAAGGGCGTTTTCTGGCCGTTTTCGCACCAGGTATTGCATCGATTCGGGTATGTAGAGCCAAACCAGCAGTACCAGAAGTACATTGACCGCTGCGCCACCGTAATACATGGCGGGCCAGTCGTACACTGGCAGTATTTGCGAAGCGATCATGCCGGCAAACATGGCCCCCAACGGGTAGCCCAGAGTAATGGAAACTACCGCGAGGGATTTGTACTTTTCTGGTGCAAACTCGGAAGCAATAGCAGCCAAACTGGCCAGTATGGCCCCTACTCCCAGGCCCGCAACAAAGCGCAATACCAGTAGCTGCGTCAGGTTGCTGACGCTGGCGGTAAAGAACATCGCCACGGCGATACCGCTGACGCTGATAAGTATCAATCGCCGCCGACCGAACAGGTCCGACAGCGGCGCAAGCACCATGGCTCCCAGCATCATGCCTGCCAGGGCGGCACTGGCCACAGCGCCAAGCTGTTCGGGGCCAAGCCCCAGTGCGTTACCCACCCGGTCGGCGGTAAAGGCCCAGGACATCACGTCAAAGCCGTCCGAGAGGTTTAGCAGCATGCAAATCAGAATGATCAGGAATTGTCGCGGGGCAAGCCCGCCCTGCTCTATCAGGCGTTCAATGGCATCTGGCCGCACTTCGCCGGTTGATCCGGACATATTGTTTCCCCCTACCCCGGTAGTTTGTTTTCGATCCCGCTAAATACTATCGGGTATCTGTATGATCCTTCTATATTTTTTTCTGGGCACTGCGCCACAAGAGCGGTCTGGCCAGTAGCAATGCAACCAGTATGGCCGCGTATATCAGGGGCTCAAGCTGAAAGCCCTTGCGCAGCCAGACAAAGTGCAGGATACCCAGAACGCCAATTGCATACACCAGCCGATGCAGTACAACCCAGTTGCGCTGCAGTTTACGCTGCCAACCGCGAGTTGAGGTTACGGCCAGCGGAATCAACAACACAAGCGCGGCAAATCCAACCGTTATGTAGGGTCTGCGCAGTACATCATCGGCCAGTGCGGCGACGGAATATTGCAGATCGAAGGTGAGGTAAATCAGAAAATGTGCCAGTGCGTAAAAGAAAGCCCACAAACCCAGTGGGCGGCGCAGTTTCACCAGCCAATGCCATCGGCTTACAAGGCGTATAGGCGTAATGGCCAAACTGACGAGCAAAATGCGCAGTGCCCAAATGGCGGTGTCATGTGTGAGGGTTTCAACCGGGTTTACGCCCAGGCCGGGGGGGTTCATAAAAGCGGTGTACAACAGGTAAAGCGCCGGCATGGCACATATCAGGTGCACACCGGCCCGCAGCCAGGGCTCTTTCTCGCGCAGGACAAGCTCCATTACTAGTAGTTCTCGCGCAGGTCCATGCCCTCGTAAAGGTGCGCCACCTCGTCACCATAGCCGTTGAACATGAGTGTATCGCGGCGGAAAAATTCGCCAATTCTGCGCTCGGTAGCCTGGCTCCAGCGGGGGTGGTTCACATTCGGGTTCACGTTGGAATAGAAGCCGTATTCGTGAGGTGCAGACAGGTTCCAACTGGTTTGCGGCTGTTCGCTGGTGAAGCGAATTTTTACAATTGATTTGATGCCTTTGAAGCCGTATTTCCAGGGCACCACTAACCGTATTGGCGCACCGTTCTGGTTTGGCATAGGTTTGCCGTACAGACCAACTGCCATCAGGGTGAGTGGGTGCATGGCCTCATCCATTCGCAAGCCCTCCCGATAGGGCCAGTCGAGCACGGGAAACCGTTGCCCGGGCAAGGGATTATCCGGGTTGTAAATGGTCTCGAAAGCGACATATTTTGCATTGGAGTTGGGCTTTAGTTTTTCCAACATGCTGGAAAGCGGAACGCCGGTCCAGGGAATGACCATGGACCAGGCCTCCACACAGCGCATCCGATAAATTCGCTCTTCCAGCAAGTCGGCCTGCACCAGGTCTTCGACGGCATAGGTGCCCGGGTTGTCGCACTCGCCCTCCACACTGATCGACCAGAGATCGGTATTCAGCGCGTCGGCGTTGCGGGATGGGTCGCTCTTGCTTGTTCCCAGTTCGTAGTAGTTGTTGTAGCTGGTGATGTCTTCGAAACTGTTGAGGTCTTCATGCAGGTTGCGGGTTGTGGGTGCCGCTGCAATGGCATCCCGCAGTGGCTCCAGCGCCGCCTTCGCCATGGCAGGCAAATAAGCTGCCATGGCAGCCGCTCCACCAAGCTTCATGAAATCGCGCCTGCGCAAGTACAGGGATTCGGGGGTTACTTCACCTTCGCCCAGGTGCCAGGATTTTCGCGATTTGATAAGCATATCTATCTCCAGTGATGTACCTCTTTGACCAGTCTGAATTGCGAGCGTTACATCATGCCAGCGATTTATCGACAATTTCACGCAGGTCGCGCGAGAGATCCTGCTCCGACATAGCTTGAAGCGCCTGCTGCATTTTGGCTGACCGCTCGGTATCAAAATGTCGCCACCGGCTTAGCGGGTTAACCATGCGGGATGCGGTTTGCGGGTTGAGCCGGTCAAGCTCCAATACGCGGTCGGCCAGAAACTGGTAACCAGCCCCATCGGGATTATGAAAATTGAAGGGGTTGAGACCGCAAAAAGCGCCAATCAGCGAGCGCACCTTGTTCGGGTTGGACATGCTGAAAGCCGGATGTTGCATGAGCTCCTGCACCCTGGCCAGACCGCCGGGTCTCTCGGCGCTGGCTTGCAAGCTGAGCCATTGATTAATCACCAGGTTTTCGTCTTTCCAGTCGCGATAGAGTCTGTTCAGGGCTTCTGCGGCAACTGTCTCTGCGCGGGAGTGGCCGGAATTGACCAGTACCGATAGGGCAGCGTAGCGATCGGTCATATTACCGGCCTGTTTGTACTGCTGTTGCGCTGCTTCGAAGGCCGCGTCGCTATCCCCCTGGTTCCACATGGCCAGCAGCGTGTTTTTAAGCGAGCGCTGCCCGATCTGTTCCGGGGTGGGTTGGTAAGGCTCGTCTGATGCCAGGCTTTGGTAGCGCTGCTGCAGCTGCTCTCCCAGATTGGTCGCCAATGCCTGTCGCAGGCGTTTGCGCGCCAGGTAGATGGAATCCAGATCGGGTTGCTGCTGGTTATCAAAGATGCTGTCTACTGTGGGTAGCTGAAGCATCACGGCAGCCAGCGCCGGCTCCAGGTCCCTATCCTCAATGACCTGCCGGCAAGTTTCCACAAGAAGATCGGTACTGTTACTGTCGTGCCATGCGCCCTGCTCTATCGTGCGCTCGGCCAGCTGCTGTATGGCGTCCCAGCGATTAAAACCGTCAACATCAACCCGCGCCAGTTTGGCCAATTGCTCGTCTGTATAAGCGAATTCAATGCGTACGGGTGCAGAAAAACCGCGCAGAAGCGAGGGTATGGGGCGTTGCGCCACTTGCTCAAAAATGAAGGTTTGTTTCTTTTCGCTGACCTTGAGTACTTTTTCCGCTTCCGGCCCGGAGTCTTGTTCGGTGAAGGCCAGTGGTCCGTCGCGCCCAATCAGGCCAATTCGAAGCGGAACCAGGAAGGGTTCCTTGTCGGCTTGACCTGGCGAAGCGGCACAGCTTTGGCTGACGGTAAGCTCGTAGCGTTGCTTGTCTTCGTCGTAGCGGTCGCTGACATCCAAACGAGGCGTGCCAGCCTGACGGTACCAGTTCATAAATTGAGCCAGGTCCAGGCCGGAAATCTCTGCCATGCAGTCGGCGAAGTCCTCGATGGTAACGGCCTGCCCGTCGAAACGGTCGAAGTACAGGTCGGTAGCTCGGCGGAAATCCTGCTCTCCCAGCAAATTCGCTTGCATGCGAACTACCTCGGCGCCCTTCTCATATACAGTCAGGGTGTAAAAGTTGTTGATCTCCTGGTAGGACGCCGGTCGTACCGGATGGGCCATGGGCCCTGCGTCTTCACTGAACTGGTGGTTGCGCAGCACGCGTACATCGTTGATGCGT
>CAKZNR010000077.1 GCA_937129725.1 uncultured Cellvibrionales bacterium
CTCTGGAATTGCGCGTCGATGGCGATATGGTCGTATTGCCGATCAATCCGGTAAACCCGGCAGGTTTGATGTATGCGCTGTTTGGCCACCTCAGTGTGGAAGTGGACCGCGAGCTGGCTGAGGAGCTGCTGCGCATGCAGGTGACCAGCCAGGTCGACCAGAGTATTGCTGCCAATCCCGATGCAGATGTCGATCCGCAAATACGCGAAACCATGATCAGCCAGCAAACCGCCATGCTCGTGCGTATGTCGTTGGAGCAGGGCTTCATCGAGGCTGAAGACAACTGGCTGAAAACCCGCATCAACTTGAGCAACGGTCTGCTGGACATCAACGGTTTTCAGATGCCCATACCCTTTTAGGAGCACTGCCATGGCTGGAGTACCCCCACTCAACAAAACGGATTTGCCGCAGTTCAAGGAGCAGTTTGACCACTACGAGGCTACTCGAGGCTTTTTGCCAAACTCCATATTAACCATGGCCAGGCGCCCGGAAATTGCGCGCGTGTTTATGGAGATGAACCGCGTGGTTTTGTACGAAGGCAGTGTGCCGGAAGAACTTAAAATGCTGGTTAGCCTGATATCCAGCCAGGCCAGCGGGTGTCGCTACTGCCAGGCGCACATGGGCAATCTGGCGGCTATCTGCGGCAACAGCAGCGAGCGAATTGAAAACTTATGGGATTTCGAAACCAGCGAGTTGTTCAGCGACGCCGAACGGGCCGCGTTGCGCCTGAGTATGCATGCCGGCATGGTTCCCAACCAGGTGCGCCCGGCCGACTTTGACGAGCTGCACCGGCACTTTTCCGATGAAGAGATTGTTGAACTGGTGGCCACCATCTCCTTGTTCGGGTATCTCAACCGCTGGAATGACACCATGGGCACCCAGCTGGAAGAGCTTCCCGCGCAGCGGGCATTCGAGCTGCTGGGTTCGCGCGGCTGGGAGCCGGGCAAGCACCGCTAGGCACACCAGCTGGGCACCATCATCACAGGAGGTTTAATGCAGTATCTTCATACCATGATTCGGGTAAGCAACCTGGAGCAGTCGTTGCACTTCTTTTGCAACCTGCTGGGGCTGGAGGAATTCAGCCGCGTCGACCACGAGAAGGGCAAATTTACCCTGATATTTCTGGTGGCGCCGCAAGACCGCCAGGCGGCGCAGCAGAACAAGGCGCCGCTGGTAGAGCTTACCTACAACTGGCCGGATGAAAATGGTCAGCAGGAGCAGCTAACTGGTGGGCGCAATTTTGGCCACCTGGCCTACCGGGTTGATGATCTGTACCAGCTGTGCCAGCGGCTAATGGATGGTGGCGTCACCATTAATCGGCCGCCGCGCGACGGTCACATGGCGTTTGTGCGAAGCCCGGATGGCATTTCTATCGAGCTGCTGCAAAAGGGCGATTCGCTGCCACCTCAGGAACCCTGGGCTTCGATGCCAAACAGCGGCGAGTGGTAGCAGGCGCTAGCCTGGCTGGCTGGCTGGCTCAACCGCTTCTGCCGGTTTTTTATCGAACGCCAGCTTCCAGCCCCACCAGGCCACGGCAACCGTCATAATCGGGCTAATCAGGCAGAAAAAGGCAAAGGGCGCATAGGCCAGGGTAGCCACGCCCAATACGCTGGCATGGTAGGCACCGCAGGTATTCCAGGGCACCAGCACCGATGTCACGGTGCCGGAATCTTCCAGGGTTCGAGTCAGGTTTTGCGAGGCCAGCCCCTGTTTTTGGAAAGCCTCGGCGTACATTCGCCCTGGTACCACCACCGACAGGTATTGGTCCGATGCCGACAGGTTGGTGAAGATGCAGGTGCCGGCCGTTGCGGTAACCAGCTTGCCCGGCGTGGTAGCCCGGGCAATCAGCACCGACGTAATTTTGCGCAGAAAGCCTGACGCCTCCATTACTCCACCAAAAATCATGGCGCTGAGTATCAGCCAAACCGTTATCAGCATGCCGCCCATACCGCCCGATGAAAGTAGTCCGTCCAGGGTTTCATTGCCGGTGGCAATGGCAATATCGCCGAAGAAGGTCGACATCAGGCCTACGTAAAGCGGGAAGTCCCCGTTGCTGAGATCCTGCCCCACCTGCACCACCAGGGGGTACTGAAAAATCAGGGCAAACACACCACCCAGCAGCGCGCCGATGAAGATGGTCGGCAATGCCTGTACCTTTTTCACAATCATGAATATTACCGCCGCGGGCACCAGCAATAGCAGCGGGTTTAAATTGAAACGCGATTGCAACGCCTCGCGCATGGCCAGGGTTTGGGTCTCGCCCTCGCTGTGGCCAAAAAATCCGATAAGCAGGAACAGCACCAGGGCAATGCTGATGCTGGGTATGGTGGTAATGGTCATGTAGCGAATATGGGTAAATAAATCGGTACCGCCCACGCCGGCAGCCAGGTTGGTGGTGTCGGAAAGTGGTGACAGCTTGTCGCCAAAGTAGGCGCCGGAAAGAATGGCTCCGGCGATCAAGGCCGGGTTCATGCCTAGCGCCTGGCCAATACCCATCAGGGCAATACCGATGGTGGCCGAGGTAGTCCAGGAGCTGCCCGTGGCAACCGAGACGATGGCGCTAATCACGCAAGCGGCAAACAAAAATATACCGGGCGACAGGATAAACAGCCCGTAGTAAATCATGGTGGGTACCACGCCGCTGAGCAGCCAGCTACCGGAAAGCGCACCCACCATTAGCAGTACCAGAATGGCAGGGGTAGAAATGCGAATCGAGTTCACAATGCCCTGCTGAAGGTCGTGCCAGTTACTGCCGTATTTTATTGCCAGCGCAGCGGCAACCGATGCCGCAAAAATCAGAACAACCTGGTTGGAGCCGAACAGTGCATTGTCACCAAAAATAATCACGTTCATGGTTAACAGGCCAATCAGCAATACCACAGGTATCAAGGCAACCCAAACGGGAACCGGTGTTTCGTGCTCGGCGAGTTCGGCCGCGCGCTCGGTGGGCGATGGGTGCTCTTGGGACATAAGTGCCTCCTGTGCTGCACTGGGCCGGGGTGGGTAAGCTAGCGAATGAGCCGGCTATCTCTGGAAATCATACAGGCTTCCCAGCTGTAGCAAAGTGGTCAGCTCGTCCAGCGCGGTGCGGGTGCGGTCAATAATGCCCGGGTCGCGCAGCTGGTCTGGCATTAACTCTTTCGGGTAGTGTTTGCTTACCCACTGCCGTAACTGCCCTATTCGGTTGCTGTCCAGAATAACCCCGGGCTTGATACTGGCTATCTGGGCATCCGAAAGCGGCACGCGCAATCGCAGGCAGGCGGGCCCGCCACCATTTTTCATGCTTTCGCGCAGGTCAAAATACTTTACGTCGGCAATAGCGGGATGCGTGGCTTTCAAGTCTTCCAGGAAGTAGTGCACCGGCTCGATCTCGCGGCACTCTCCCGGAGCGATAATGGTGCTGGCCGTTTCGCCCTCGGCGCGCACCAGCTGGCTGTTAAAGAGGTAACTCTTCACTGCATCTTCAAGGGACACCTTCTCTGCAGGTACCTCAATCGCGATCAGTTCGGTCGGCGCCAGCTTGTCACGCAGTTCCTGTATTACGGCTTCGGTGTCGAGAAAGGCATACTGGTGATAGAAGAATACATTCAGCTGGCCCACGGAAATCACATCGTTGTGGAACACGCCGGCATCAATGGCTTGGGGGCTTTGCTGGGCAAAAACGCAGCGCGAATCGGGCAAACTGTGCTGGCGCGCCAGCGCCAAACAGGCTTCGCGGGTTTGACGGGCCGGGAAGTTTTGCGGCGCCGGGCCGTCCTTGGACAGTCCGTCCACGCCATAAACGAGAAGGTTCACGCCCCCTTGCTCATGGGATTCACACAATCTGGTGTGATTGGCGGCACCCTCATCGCCCATGTGAGCAGAGGGCGGAAGCGCCTCGTGATGGCAAAAAAGGGCCTCGTCAGAAAATATGGTTTTTAGCAGGCGCCTGGTAAAGGGATATTCCGACGAACGATGAAACATACTGACCAGGTTGGCCGGCGTAAAATGGTTGCGGCCATCGGCGGTGTCAGCTGCGGCCGAAACGGTGCCGGCGTTGGCAACCCACATGGACGAGGCAGAGGCCGCATTCAGTGCCAAGCGCGGCGATGTTTTGCAAGCCTTCTCCCATACCTGGCTGTCAGTACCGCTAAAGCCCAGTTTGCGAAGCAGGCCGATATTGGGCCGTTCGTGAGGCACCAATACACCCTGAGTGTTGCCAAGCGCCATCAGCTCAGACATTTTATCCAATCCCTGTAGCGCCGCCCGGCGCGGCGAGGAAGCGTCGGCCTGGTTCAGAGTGCTGGCGATATTGCCGGCCGACAGGCCAGCATAGTTGTGGGTGGGGCCCACCAGACCGTCAAAATTGACTTCCCGAACCCGGCTCATTACAGCGAAACCCCCGGTGCCAGAGTTTCCGGCAGTTCAATCCGGTTTGCCACCAGACTGGCCACCGGGTAGGCGCAGTAGTCAGCGGCATACCAGGCACTGGGCCGGTGGTTGCCGCTGGCGCCCACGCCGCCAAAGGGAGCCGCGCCACTGGCACCGGTAAGTTGTTTGTTCCAGTTAACAATACCGGCGCGCGAGCGCAGGTAAAACTCCCGCCAAAGCGCCTCGTCCTGGCTGAACAGACCGGCGGCAAGGCCAAAGCGGGTTCGGTTGGCCACCTCGATCGCCTGGTCAAAATTCTTCACCCGGATAACCTGCAACAGTGGCCCGAAGTATTCGGTGTCGTGCAGCCCGTGCACATGGGTCACGTCGATGATTCCAGGGCTCAGCAGTGCCGGGCTTTGTAGCAACTGGCGCAGGGGTAGAATAGCTTCGCCGCCCATGGCCAGCAGGCCGTCCTGGGCGGCCAGCAGGCGTTCGGCGGCCTCGGCCGAAATAACCGGCCCGCAGAAAGCGTCTTCTTCCGTAGCGGAAACCTTCAGCTTGCTGGTGGCCTGCACCAGTTGGTCGATAAACTTGTGGCCCTCTTCGTCGTCCAGCACGATCAGGCGGCGCGCACAGGTGCAGCGCTGCCCGGCTGAAATAAAGGCCGACTGGATGGTGGCGTAAACCGCCGCTTTCATGTCGCCGGGTTTGTGCACAATTAGCGGGTTGTTGCCGCCCATTTCCAGCGCCAGTATTTTGCCGGTATCGCCAGCATGTTGCCGGTGCAGCCACTCACCCGTGACCGAGCTGCCGGTAAAGAAAATGCCGTCAACAGATTCGTGGCCAGCCAGTGCGGCACCGGTTTCCCGCGCTCCCTGCACCAGGTTGATTACGCCATCGGGCAGGCCCGCCTGCTGCCAGTAACTCACCATCAGCTCGCCAACAGCCGGACTTTGTTCACTGGGTTTGAAGACCGCCGTGTTGCCGGCCAACAGGGCCGGCACAATATGGCCGTTGGGCAAATGGCCGGGGAAGTTGTAGGGCCCAAACACGGCAATCACTCCGTGCGGCCGGTGGCCCAGGCGGGCGGTACCTGCAGCAATTTCTTTGGTTTGCTCGCCGGCGCGTTCTTCCTGGGCGGCAATGGAAAGGTCGACCTTGCCAACCATGCTGGCGGCCTCGGTTCGCGATTCCCACAGGGGTTTGCCGGTTTCGCGATGAATCATTTGCGCCACGCTCTCGGCGTTTTGTTTCAGGATTTCCTGGAACTTGCGGCAAATCTCTACCCGCTGTGTGTTATCGGTGCGAGCCCAGGTCGGGAAAGCTCGCTTTGCTGCCGCCACAGCGGCATCTACATCGTCCCAGTCACTGTTGTGCCCGGTCCAAACGGCCTGGCTGTCAATCGGGCTGATGGAGACCAGCTCCTTGCCCTCGCCGGCGCGCCAGGCGCCGTCAATAAAGTTCGCTTGTTGCATCAGGATTTCACTCCAAATTGACTCCAGGTGACGAGGTCACCCGGCTGAATTTCCAGGCCATCCAGCGCTGCCCGCGGCAACGCCAGGCCATCCTTGTTCGGTGTGGCCCGTGTCAGCACAACACGGTAGTCCGGCAGCCTGCGGTTGCTTACCATGAGTAACTCGCCATCGGGGCTGCCTTGCTCGGATGCCGCGCCGACCTCGGCCGACTCGATGCAGCGAATACGATCGCGCTGGCACTCAAGCGAGGGCCCCGCATCAAAAATGTCTATGTAGTCGCTGTAGAAAAACCCTTCCTGTTCCAGCAGGCGCTTGGCCGGTTCGGTGTCTCTGTTTACCCTGCCAACTACCTCGCGCGCCGAGCCCGGAAGCAGGTCGAGGTAAATGGGGTGCTTGGGCATCAGGTCGGAAATAAACTGGTTGCCACTGATGGCGCTGAGTAGGTCGGCGCGCGTGTATTCCAGGCCGAAAAACTTGCGGCCCAGAGCATTCCAGAAGGGCGACTCGCCGTTTTCGTCAAGGTAGCCTCGCAGCTCGGCAAAAATGCGCTCGCTGAACATGTCGGGAAAATCGTGCAGCAGCAGAAAACGCGCCTTCGACAGAAATCGGCCGGCGCCGCGAAACTCCATCGAACGACGGAAGTCGTGAGAAAGGAACAGCGAGGCCAGTTCGGTGCAGCCGGTGAAGTCGTTTACCAGGTTCAGAATTTGCGTTTTGGTGTTGATCTTCAGTTCGCGCGACACCATCACCTGGGTTGATAGTTTGTAGGAGTAAAAGGGGTACTCGTTTCCCACCGACGCAATGACCGCACAGCTGCCAATAACGCCCTTGGCAAGGGGGTTCTCCAGCACCATTACAAATACCGAATTGCTGGCTTTAGCCAGGCTGCGCTCGAAGCTGCCTCGGTTCAGTTCCAGCTTCTTGATCCAGGTTTCGCGATCTACCGGCATGGTGGTCATGCCTGCACCGGCCTCGGCACTGAGGTCTAGCAAGGCTTCCAGATCACCCTCGCAGGCGGGTCGCAGGGTAAGCACCTGAGTCACGGGTTTGACCCGCGTACAAAGGCCTCGCTGCTGGCCCAGCGGCACAGTACCTGATGACTTAGCAGGGCGCGCTCGGGCAGGCTGCTGCGCAGCATGAACTCCCGGTCGCTATGAATGTTGGCGCCCAGTACACCCATGGTATCCACGTTGACCAGGCCGGCCGCTTTCAGGTTGTTGCCATCGCAGCATCCGCCGGTGGCCTTGTAGCGAATGTCCATGCCCAGGCTGTTGCCGGTTTCACTGACCAGATCCATCAACGCCTGCTGGCGTTCGTCAATTGGTTTGGGCGGGCGGGTAAAGCCGCCGCTCAATTCGGCGGAAAAACCTTCCTCTTTTTTTATTTGCTCCACCAGTTCGTGCAGCTGCAATTCAACCCACTGCTCATCCTCCCTGGCCAGGGTGCGCACGTTGAACTTCACCAGCGCCAGGTCGGGCACGCGGTTCAGCGCATCGCCGCCGCGAATGCGGCCCAGGTTAAGTGTGATGTTGGGGTTTTTCTGGTTCAGCCCGTGCAGGCGCGTCATGGCGTCGGCCAATTGGTATATGGCGTTTCGGCCGGCATCAAACTCACGCCCGGCATGGGCACTTTTGCCATGAACCAGTAAACAAAAATTGCCGGTGCCCTTGCGCGCACCAGCCAGCGTGCCATCGGTGAGAGCCGGCTCGTAAACCAGGCCAATCTCGCACTGCCTGGCGGCCATTGCGATGTGGCCAGCCGAGCTGCGCGAACCGGTTTCTTCGTCGGGATTAATCAGAACATCCCAGCCGATATCGCTGTTCTGGTTGGTTTGTTCGAACAGACGCAATGCCTCGTACATGCACAGCAGGCCACCTTTCATATCGGCGGTTCCGGGCCCGCGCAGTCGTTCTTCGTCAAGCCATTCGCACTGCTGAAAGCTGTTGTCGGCCTCGAATACCGTGTCCATGTGGCCCATCAGTAGCACTCGCCTGGGTGCCTCTGGCCGCTTGCGCAGGTACAGGGTTTTGCCGGCCGTAACCGGGTTGTCTACCCCCGTATCGTCTACCTCACGAACCCGCGCCGGTTCCAGCAGTTCGATGGAGTCGGCCAGCCCCTGGTAGAGCTTGCCGATCTCCGAAGCCATGCGCTCAAGACCATGCAGGTTGAGGGTTCCGGAATTAATTTCTGCCCAGGCAACAAGGCGCTCGATCTGCTGATGGCAGCGAGCGTCCAGTTGCTGACGCAGGTCGGCAGACGCACTCACACCAGTCTCGCAGCTGCCCTGTGCAATGCCTGGTGAGCCTGTTCCAGCTCTTGCTCGGTAATGTTCAAAGGCGGCAGGAATCGTGCCATGTCGCCGCCGGCACGACCTATCACCAGGTGTTCCTGGCGGCAGGCCGCCATGAATGCCGCGTTGTCTTGCTTGCATACCAGGCCCTGCATCAGGCCTTTGCCGCTCGCTTCGCCAAACAGATCGGGGAAACTTTCGGCCAGCGACAGCAGCGTTGCCCGCAGTTGCTCGCCGCGCGCTTTAACATTTGCCAGCAGGCCATCTTCCAGCAACAGGTCGAGCACCGCATTGCCCACGGCCATGGCCAGCGGGTTGCCGCCGAAAGTGGTGCCATGCGAACCGGGTTGCATCACATCGCCCACTTCGCCGGAAGTTAGGCAGGCTCCAATGGGAAAGCCGCCGCCCAAACCCTTGGCCAGCGCCATCACGTCGGGCTCGATACCGTATTCCTGGTGTGCAAAGTTGTAGCCGGTGCGACCAATGCCGCACTGCACCTCGTCAAACATCAGCAGGGCGCCCGTCTCGTCGCAGATTTCGCGCAAACCGGCAAGGAACTCGGGCGAAGCCGCCGTTACGCCGCCTTCGCCGCGCACCACCTCAACCGCAATACCGGCCACTTCCGGGCTCATGGCATCGCGCACTGCGTCCAGGTCGCCCCAGCGCAGCTGCGTAAAGCCTCCGTCGTCGGGCAAAAAGCCCTTGGTGTGAGCCGGGTTACCCGAAGCGGCGATGGTGGCTATGGTGCGGCCGTGGAAGCTGCTTTTAAACGCCAGCACTCGCATGCGGTTTTCATGGCCTTTCTCGTACTGGTAGCGACGCATGGTTTTAATGCAGGCCTCGGCCGCCTCGGCGCCCGAATTGGCAAAAAATACCCGTTCGGCAAAGCTGATTTGCGTGAGCCGCTCGGCCAGCCGTTCGGCTTCGGGAATGCGGAACAGGTTCGAAACGTGCCAAAGCGCCCGGTTTTGGTTGTCCAGTGCCTCAACCAGATGCGGGTGGCAGTGCCCGAAGGAGTTCACCGCAATGCCGGAAAGAAGGTCCAGCCAGGCGTTGCCCTCGTCGTCGTATAAATGTCGGCCCTCGCCGCGCACAAAAAGTGGCTTTTCCGGCGGTGCAAAAGTAGGTAGTAGAGATTCACGCATATTATTTGCCATGGAAGTTCATATGAATGGCGCACAGGTTATCAAGATAGCGTCCGAAAAGGCTTGCGATTTCGTTGTTGATGACAAAGCCGCTGCATTTATTTTACAAACAGCCAAATAAAATTTGGTTTCGTACAAGAAGTGACACAAATATGGCAGAAATGCTTCAAGTTTGAAGGGGCCTGTAGCTAGATTCACTCTCGCGCAACCCTAACCTCAGCCTACAGGAAGCAGTAAGTGGTTAAAGACTCGGTCAAGATCGATCGCCTGGATTTAAAAATTTTGATGACGCTCCAGCAGCAGGGGCGCATAACCAACCAGAATCTGGCCGAAAAGGTAAACCTGTCGCCCAGCTCTTGCCTGCATCGGGTTAGGCGGCTGGAAGAGGTGGGCATTATCAGCTCGTATCAGGCCAACCTGCGGCTTGCATCGCTGTGCCGGTCGATTACCTGCATTGCCACGGTGACTCTGAGCAACCACACCCAGGAAGATTTTATCGCCTTCGAAAAACTGGTATTGGACTACCCCCAGGTGATCGAGGCGCAGACAGTTTCGGGAGGCTTTGATTTTTTTCTGAAGGTAATAGCGGCCGATATGACCGAGTACCTGGATATGACCAACCAGATTATTCAGGGCATGGCGTGCGCGGTGAACATAAACACTCATGTGGTAATGAAAGAAATAAAAGCCTTTCGCGGCTTCCCGCTGGATCAGCTGGTTTAGGGGGCTAATTGATGAATTCTCCCTTGAAATCAGAAAATTACCGGCTGCCCAAAATGGTGCGAGGAGCTAGTCAGAGCGCCCTGTTTTGTAGCAGTATCAATGGGCAGTTAGATGTAAATACAACAAAAAGAATAATATTTGGCAAAAATGCATTAAGTTTCGAAAATCTTTCAATGCAGCGAAATAAATCGAACATTCTTGGTTCGACTATTTTTGGCCTGATTCTTGCTGCACTGATAGATATGAGAAAAGCGCTGTTTGAACGAGTTAATTTGGGGCGCTCATCAAGGTTATTCAGTTTTCCGCTATAGGAGCGGAGAGGCGATCGCAGGGATTTGCGGACGTCAGGTTCAAGCCCCTTGGGTGAGAACCGCACAAAGGTGGAATGAAACGCAAGGGGAATACAATGAAACTACGTAACTATCGCAGCTACTCCGGTCAGGCCTGCCTGCTCGGCGGTTTGCTGACAGCGGCGTTTGGCCTGGGCTCTGTTCCGGCGCTGGCGCAAGACGGGATCGATGAGATCTTTATTACCGGTTCGCGAATCGCGCGAGACCCTAACCTGGCAGGGGCAAACCCTGTGCAGTCGGTTGGTGCCGAGCAAATTCGCGTATCAGGCGATTTCAATATCACCGATGTGGTCAATGATGTTCCGGCTCTGTTGAACTCAACAACGTCGGAAGCTGGTTTGGATCAGTCGGGCGCCTTTAACGCCGGCGCGAACGTACTCAGCTTAAGGGGCTTGGGTTCGAATCGAACACTGACACTCGTTGACGGCTTGCGCCATGTCGGCGGTGTGCAGGGCTCTGCCCGGGTGGATGTGGGTTCCATTCCAATGAACCTTGTCGAGCGTGTTGAGGTGCTCACTGGCGGTGCTTCCGCCGTATACGGCGCCGATGCGGTAACGGGTGTAGTTAACTTCATCATGAAGGACGATTTCGAAGGTCTTCAGGTTGACATGAACTACGGGCTCTCCGGTGAAGGTGACGGGCAACAGTCCTCCATTACGGCCACCTGGGGTACCAATTTCGACGACGATCGCGGTAACTTCGCTGTTTCAGTTGACTACCGTTCGGACGAAGGCCTTAGCTTCGCTGACCGCGATGTTTTCGTGGGGTCGGGCCGTGACTGGATTAACCCCTTTGTTGCCTTCCAGAAAGGCGACATTACGGCGACTGGCACCCCTAACTTCTCTGACTACTATGTGTTCTCCATTTCCGGGGGAACCGATTACGGTCAGCGAATCCCGGATGCGGCTACCTTTGTTACCGACTACAACGCCGCATTCCCCGGCTCGCCCATTACAGCTGGTGACCTTACCGACGCAGAGCTTGCACTGATTGATCGTGCCGCCGCCGCTCCGCCGCGACTTGTGGCACCCGGGCGAACCTTTGCACTGACGTCAGGTTATGGGTCGGTTGTGCCGGGCAGCGGCTATACCTTTAGCTACGATGCTGCAGACCTAACCCCCGACCTGAACGGTAACGGCTTGGGCGACTGCGCAGAATCTGCCAGTGGTGTGGTTGCAACCGACTTTGCGCTGGGCCCCTTGGGTGGCTGTTGGAACATCGATGAAGATGGCAACCTGGCCGTATTTAACGATGGCCTCTTTATTCAGAGTGGCTTCAACACCTTCGGTTTTGGTGGTGATTCCTTCAATACAATCAACCAGCCTTACGGCGACATTGTGGCTCCGGAAGATGTAATCAACATCAACCTGATTGGCCACTACGATCTCAGCGACAGCATGCGTCTGTTTGGTTCGGCCAAATATGTCGAGCAGAGCATCGAGTATGTGAACGACCCGTCTAGCTACTGGGATTTGTTGCCCGGCTTCCCGGACAACCCCTTCCTTCCGGCCGCTCTGGTGCCCGCCGCAACCACGCATGGCAATATTTCTATTACGGTTGACCCGATTGGCTTCAGAAGTGTGGCGGACAGCTCTCGCGAAACCAGCCGTTTTGTGATCGGGCTTGAAGGCGAGTTTGACAACGGCATTGGCTACGAATTTGCGCTGAATCAGGGCCAGTATCAAGAAACCCTGGAGGTCGGCGGCGCGGTGATTGTTGACCGTTGGTTTGCCGCGCTGGATGCGGTTACCGATCCGGGAACCGGCGACCCGGCCTGCCGAATCAGTGTTGACCCTGCGGCGCCTGCACTGAATACACCCTTTGATATCCCCACCTGGGACCCGGGCTATTATTCGTTCGACCCGAACGACTGTGTGCCCATCGATATCTGGAGTGGCTTGTCAGGCTATCAGGATCAGGCGGCTCGAGACTTCGTGACCACCACCACGCGTGATGAAATCACCATCGAGCAAACCGTATTCTCCGCTATCTTTACCGGCCAGCTTTCAAACCTTAGCTGGGCCGGTGGTATCGAGTACCGCGAGGAAAGTTCTGAAGCTTTGTTTGACGACTTTCAATTGGGCCTAATTCCCGAAGAATCAGCCTTTTTCGCCGCGGGCACTCCGTTGATCAGTATTTCCGACAACCCCAAACTGGTCCACCAGGCTTCCATTACGGTTGCCAATGAAACCGGTGAATTTGATGCAACCGATATCTTCCTGGAAGCATCCCTGCCGATCCTGGTCGGTGAACCCTTTGCCGAGGAACTAACCCTTGAAGCGGCGGTTCGTGTATCGGATTACAGCACCATTGGTACCGCCACCACCTGGAAGGTGAACACCATCTGGGCTCCAACCGACGAGCTGACCTTCCGCGGCGGCGTGTCTCAAGCCGTTCGTGCGCCGAATGTCACCGAGCTGTTCGGTCCAACTACCGGTACTACATACCGTCCGGAAGACCCCTGTGATGCGACCAACATCTCGTCATATATGGACCCTGCTCTCGAGGCCGATATCATTGCCAACTGTATTGCTGACTTTCAGGCGATTGGCCTGGCTGCCACGCAATACCAGGACGTGGGCGGCAACTACATCTTTACCGACCCCTTGACAGCTGCATTTCCTGGAACCGAGGGTGGTAACCCCAATCTGACAGAAGAGACTGCTGATACCTATACGGTTGGTTTTGTTTGGCAGCCGGCTTTCGCAAATGGTTTCGACCTGACAGTGGACTACTGGGATATCACGATTGAGGATGCCATCGGCGCGGTGGATGCTCAGGACATCACGGACGGCTGTTATGTCGGCCCGGCCCTGAACAATACTTTCTGCACCAAGTTCGAGCGCAATAACACCAACGGTGGTTTCATCTTCCTGGAATCTTCCGATGTGAACTTTTCAGCTCGTGAAGCTGCAGGTGTGGATATCGCTGCCAGCTATGGCTGGACAGCGGGCGACAGCAATTTCGACCTGACTTTCCAGGGCACAATTGCCGAGAAAAACACCTCCTTCACCAACCCGGTAATCCCGGATGAAGAGAACCCCATCCTGGGAGAGATACGTAACCCCGAATACGCGGGCAACATTTTCTTAAACTGGAACATGGGCGACCTCACCCTGGGCTTGCAAACCCAGTACCTGGGCGAGCAATTGCTGGATTATGTTGAAATTGAAACAGCACAGGCCCGCTACGGAGAAGCCGTGTTTATGGACGAAATCTTCATTCACGACATCAATGCGACCTGGATGGTAAGTGACGAGCTTACCCTCTACAGCGGCATCAAAAATGTCACCGATGAAGAGCCCTTCATTACCAACAATGCTTATCCGGCCAGCGCACGCGGACGTTTCTTCCACGTGGGCTTCAGCTATAGCCTGTAAAAATTCTCGAAACTATGGGAATGGAAAGCCCCGACTTTGGTCGGGGCTTTTTTTCAGTCAGATCCGCCCCGCTGAACAGGGCGGGTCCATTGTTCAGAAAATGGAGGTGGCAGTATGAAAGCTCCTATAGGAACTCTGTGCATAACCTGTGCGGTGACATTTATGGCGAATTCAAGCAAAGCGGCCGAAAGCTGCACCTACCTGCCGGAAGACATTCCACAGCCGCTGGCTCTGGAGCTGTCCCTGGCGGGCGATCCCCAGCCGGATGTGGGCCGTTTTTTGAGTGCCCAGCGTGCGCACTCTGGCAAGCTTTCGCCCAATGGTTCAAACCTGGCTTTTATGAGCAATGCATCCGGCGCGCCACAAATATGGGTAACAGACACGGCAAACCCCTGGCCGCTTCAGCTCACCTTTGGCGAGCCGGTTTCATTTTTTGAATGGGCGCCGGACGGACGCCTGGTTTACGGCGTCGACCGCGGTGGCAACGAGCGCGAAGGCTTTTACCTGATTACCCCCGATGGCCTTCACGAAGAAGAACTGTTGGCGCCATCGGATAACTTTCGCGCTTTTGGCGGGTTCACGCCAGACATGAGTCGCCTGGCCTACGCCACAACAGGGCGCATACCTGACACTTACGATATCCATATGCTGGATGTCGACGACCTCGAAGACCGCTTGGTTTTCGAGGGTCGAATGGGCTTTTATGTCGACTCCATCAGCCCCGACGGGCGCTATGTATTGCTCAACGAGAGCGCCGGTGAAGATGCCAACATTCTGTTTTTGCTTGAAGTAGAAAGCGGTGAGCTAAGCCAGATCTTCCCGGGCAACCCGGATCGCTCGCGCATGGACAATATCAACTGGGCAGCTGACAGCAGCGGCTTCTATTTTGTTACCAACCTGGGCCGGGAGTTTTCCGGCATCGCTTTTTACCAGCTTGCGCAAGCGGAAATGAACTGGGTCTACCGGGCAGACAGAGAAGTGGACGAACTGGTTTATTCCTCCAGCCAAAACCTGCTGGGCTGGACAGAGATTGCCGGTGGCTTTGAAGAGGTGTTTTTGATGGCGCCGGGCGATAGCAAGCCTGTTGCAGTCAAGGGCCTTCCGGCGGGTGTCTATGGGTTACATATGGCCGAAAACAGCGGTGAGATTGCCGTGAGTGCATCTGGCCCAAGCCTGCCAGGCGATGTTTGGGTAGCCAATAGCGATGGCAATTCTCGCCGCATAACCCAATCGGCCTATGCCGGGCTGAACCTGGATCAAATGGTGCAGCCGCGTCATGTGTCTATTGAAGCCCGTGACGGAATTACCATCTATGGGTTGCTCTACGAACCGGTTGTCGAAAGCTCCAGCGCAATTCCCTTCCTTATATCGGTGCATGGCGGTCCAACAGCGCACGCCACGCCCGATTTCGACCCAACGCACCAGTATCTGTTGAGCAAGGGAATTGGCGTGCTCGACCTTAACTACCGCGGCTCTGACGGCTACGGCAAGAGCTTTGCTCGCCTGAATGACAAGCGGCTGCGCGAAAACGAGCTTTACGACCTGGAAGATGCGGCCAACTGGCTGCGCCGCGACAGCGGCCTGAATGTCGCCAAGGTAGCTATAGCCGGTGGTTCATACGGGGGATACCTCACCATGGCCGCGCTGGCGAGGCTTCCGGGTGTGTTCGATGCCGGGGTTGCCATGGTGGGCGTGTCAGATTGGATTACCGCCCTTGAAGATGCCTCGCCGGCACTGAGGGCAACCGACCGTATTGAGTACGGTGACATCGGCGACCCGGACGACCGCGAGTTCTTCCGCTCTATATCGCCGGTTAATTACGCCGATCAGGTTGTAGCGCCACTGATGCTGCAGCACGGTGCCAACGACCCGCGCGACCCTCCCGCCGAGTCGGACCATTTCGCCTGCGCGGTGCGCGCCAACGGCGCCACGGTGGAATACCTGCGCTTTCCGGATGAAGGCCACGGGCTTCGCAAGCGGGTGAATCGCATTACCTTTTATACCCGCATGGCCGAGTTTCTGAAACGCCACCTGGGCGCGGAGTAGCTATTTTAGGCAAAAGTAAAAAGGGGCCGAACTGGCCCCTTTTATATTTGCGCCAGCGGCGTATCATCCCGCTCCCAATCTGCCATCCCGTTCCGCGAAACAGCCAATGAACAAGCGCATTGAAATGAAGCGGCTAATTCGGCTTTCCGCCCCGGTGGCGCTGAGTCAGTTGGCGCTCGTGGGTATGGGGGTTACGGATGTGCTTGTGGCTGGCCGTGCGGGAACCGACCAGCTGGCCGGCATGATGCTGGGCAACAGTGTGTGGAACCTGGTGGCCTTTTTCTTCTTTGGCATTGGCCTTGCGGCACAGCCGCTGGTGGGCCATGCCTTTGGCGCCGACGATCTTCCGCGCGTGCGGCGCGTGTTTCAAAATGCCCTGTATGCGGCCATCGCGACGGGTCTGGTTTGCATGCTGGCTATCTGGATAGCGGCACAGGTGATACCCAGGCTGGGTTACGACCTGGTTCTGGCACAGGTTGGGCAAAGGTATCTTTCCATTATGGCGCTGGGCGGTTTGGCTATCTGTGTATTGCCGGTATTGCGTTCCACCCTGGAAGCCATGAACCAGACCGCGCCCGTTACCCGGGTAATGGTGTTGGGGTTTCTGGTGAATATCCCTCTTGATGTGATTCTGGTGTTCGGTTGGGGGCCGCTACCGGCCATGGGTGCGGCCGGCTGTGCGGTGGCCAGCGTCGCAATTCTCTGGCTGAACCTGAGCATGCTGTTTTTGCTGGCGCGCGGCAAACACAACCGGCACATCGGCCTGCTGCCCTTCAGTGCCCGGCCAGAGCCACGCCTGCAGTGGGACTATTTCAAGCTGGGGTTACCCATTGGCGCCACCATTACCGCCGAGCTCAGTTTTTTCGTGGTGGCAGCAATGCTGATTGCCTATTTCGGGCCGGCGGCGGCATCGGCTCATTCGGTTGCCATTAGCACCGCCTCCATTGCCTTCATGTTCTACATGGGGTTGGGGCAGGGCATTGCCATTCGCGCCTCGCAGCTGGTGGGTGCCGGAAAAATGCGCGAAGCCGCCTTCACCATTCGCTGCGGTGTCGAGCTCACTCTGGCCGTTGCCGTTTCGGCGTCGGTTCTGCTGCTGACCCTGCGCCATCAGATTCCCGGGATATATACCCCGGACACCGCGGTAACCAGCCTGGCCGCAATACTGCTGGCCTGGGCGGCGTTGTTTCAACTGGTTGATGCCATGCAGTGTGTCGGCATGCACGGGCTGCGAGCCTACCGCGATACGGTGACGCCCATCTTCTTCCAGACCATCTCCTTTTGGCTGATGGCCTTTCCAGTTGGTTACTGGCTGGCCACGAGTGAGCGCTCACTAATTTCCGGTCCTCAGGGATACTGGGCTGGTATGACGCTGGGTTTGACCATCGCGGCCGCGCTAATCGGCTTGCAGCTGCGGCGTAAAATGCGCAAAAGCCAGTTGCTGGCCGGGGTTTAACGCTAGGCCGTTGGCATAAAAAAGGGCCGCATATACAAGCGGCCCGTTAGAAAAGAGGGCTGGGCAGGGGCAATGCCCCCGCTTTACTTATTCGTAGCCAGCTTCCAGGAAGAAGTTGGCCGTTTCGGTTGAGCACTCGGCGTGGGTAATCACACCGTCGGGCTGCTTGGCCCACTGGTGCGTCATGGTGACCGGTTCAGTGAGGTAAGCCGGGTCTTCAACCGTGAATTCTACGTGCAGCATCATGCCGTCATCGGAAAGCCAGTATTTCTCGTACAGGCTTTTCTGCTCGCTGGAATTCACACCCCAGTAGAGTGCCCAGATATCGTCCGTAAAATTGGTGGTTTCCACGTGCAGCACGTCGCTTTCAAACCAGCCAACGGAATGGCCAAATCGTGAGGGTTCGCCAGCTGGCGCGTCCCGCTCGAGATGGATCACCCGCTTTTGTGGCCAGAGGTCGCGGTCTATGGTGATGGTGTTTGCGTCGGGGCGATCCCACTGGTAAAGGCCAAGGCTCATAATGTTGCGGGGGGGGCCGTTAAAAATGCACTCGGTGATGGGGTTGCTGGCTTCAGTGAAGTTGTCAATCTGAGCCTGACCCGCTTCGGTGAAGGGCCATACATCTGCTACCTTGTCAGGGCCATAGATGGGAGGAAAGCGGCCGCCGCCTTCACCAGTTCGGTTCCAGAAGCCTTCACCAATCATGGTGGCAGGCCCAACAGGTTGGTCGCCCAGCATGTGCGCTGGAATTTCCCGGCCCTGTTCCTGCAGGTAAGCCAGCTGTGCGCCGGCCGAGTCGTACATGCGAACGCCATCGGCAGTTTCGGCCCAGTTCAGGCCCATGTAGTTCCGGTCGGGGTCGCTGTCGTGCCGGCCTTGCCAGGTAATCTGGTCACCGGCCTGCCAGGTATCTCTGTCCCAGCCGGCTTTGGTCATGGCCATGGGATTTCCCATTTCAATACTGTAGGTGGCTACTTCACCCTCTTTAAGCGTGTCTACCTTCAGATAAACGTGAGGTGAGCGCCACAGGTATTCGTTAACCACGCCGGACATAACGCGAACATCGTCACGGCTAAGGCTTGAGTGAGAGTGGTGCGCCTGGGCGGAAAGGCTGAGGGCAGCCGCCATAGCGATAAATAGGTATGTTAACTGTTTCAATGGTTTCTCCCCCGAGAAGGTTGCTAACTAAAGCTACCCCAAGGAACAGAAAAAATGTAGCGCCTGCGAACTATTTAACAAAAAGGAAAGGCTGCCCCGGCTAATAACCGGCCTGGGGTTTTTCCTCTTCAACGCCGCCTTTGAAGCGGCCAATCAGCTGCTTGGCACCGTTACCCAGCAGCAGGGTGTCAACGCCTACGCCAACAAAGGTGGCACCCTTTTCGATGTAGTGTTCCGACAGGGCCGGGTCCATCGACAGCAGCCCCGCGGCCTTGCCCGCCTCGGTAATTTTGGCAATAGCGGATTCGATTGCCTCTACCACGGCCGGGTTGCCGGCGTCGCCGATATAACCCATCGAGGCAGAGAGGTCCGACGGACCGATGAATACGGCATCCACACCTTCCACCGCCACAATTTCATCCAGGTTTTCCAGTGCCTTGACCGTTTCAACCTGCACAATCAGGCATATTTCATCGTTGGCCTTTTTCAGATAGCCAGGCACCTGATTCCAGCGGGCGGCGCGCGCCAGCGAACTGCCCAAACCGCGAATGCCGTCCGGTGGGTAACGCACGGCCTTCACCAGCTGTTCGGCCTGTTCGGCGGTGTCCACCATGGGTACCAGCAGGGTTTGCGCGCCAATATCCAGCAACTGCTTGATCAGGTTGGTGTCGCCCACTACCGGGCGCACAATGGCTGACGTCGGGTAGGGTTCAACGGCCCGCAACACCTCAATTTTGGTTTTCAGGTCAAACGGAGCGTGCTCGCCGTCGATTAACAGCCAGTCGAAGCCGGTGCCGGCAACGATTTCCGCACAGGTGGGGTCGGGCAGGCCAAGCCACAGGCCGAATTGCACCTCGCCCGCAAGCAGACGTTTTTTGAATTGGTTTGCTGGCAAGTCCATAGCGCCCTCGCTTTCCTATTTAAAGTAGCAGGAAACCCCGCCCATTTCGCCGTAATCTACATGGATGGTATCGCCGGGGCGGCAGATAACCGGGCGGGTGAAGGAACCGGCCAGAATGATCTGCCCGGGTTCCAGCGCAATGCCGTGCGGCGCAAAGCGGCGCGCCAGCCAGATAATACCGTTGCAGGGGTGGTTCAGAACGCCGGCGGCAACACCGGTTTCTTCCATTACACCATTGCGGTAGCACAGGGCGCCTACCCAGCGCAGGTCGAGGTCCATTGGTTTTACCGGTCGGCCGCCCATAATAATGCCTGCGTTGGCAGCATTATCGGATATGGTGTCCAGCACGGTGCGCGGCTTGCCGGTTTCCGGGTCGACGCGATAGCTGCGCGCGGCAATCAGCTCCAGCGCCGGAATGACATAGTCGGTGGCATTCAGCACGTCGAACATGGTTACGTTTTCGCCAAACAGCCGGTCTTTCAGCACGAATGCCAGCTCCACCTCGATGCGTGGGTCAAGGTGGTCGGCGGTTTCGATGTCGCCGCCGTCGGTGAAGACCATGTCGTCAAGCAGGGTGCCGTAGTCCGGCTCGTTGATGTTCATGGCCATTTGCATGGCGCGTGATGTCAGGCCAATTTTGTGCCCTACAATTTTGCGCCCGTTGGCCAGTTTGATGTCCACACCCGCTTTCTGGATGGCGTAGGCATCGTCCATTGTCATATCCGGGTGAAAAAAGCGCGTGGCACGCACCTGTTCGCGAGCCATCTCGGCGTCGTACAGCCGCTGGGCTTCGGATTGTATTTGTTCTTCTGTCAGGGTGACCATGAAAAGGGTGTCCTCAAGCTGTTATCAAGACGCTTCAAAAGCGGGCGCGATTATCGCACAGTTGCTTCTTGCTTGCCTCGGCTGCTGACGTGGGTTTCACATGTAGAAACAAGTTTCAGGCGTCATACCAAGCGTCATAATAGGACCTGCATAAGGAGTTACCCAAATTGAGCCGATGTAAAAAAGCAGCCAGTTTATCCATACAAATATTCAGCCGCTGGATATTCAAGGATGGCGTGGGAAAAGCGGCTGCGGTTTCCTTTTACACCCTGTTTTCTGCTGCGCCACTGATGTTTTTCTCGCTGATCGCAGCCCAGTTGGCCGTGGGCACTACTCGAGCTCGCGACAGTGCAGTCACCTGGCTGGGAGGTTTTATTTCCGAGGAAGAGGCGGCTTCCCTGGTTGAGCTAATCGGTATTCGCTTCTGGTCTGGCCAGTCGCTTCTGACATCCATCGTGATCGGTCTGGTGCTTCTGTGGGCCACATCCCTGGTATTTGTGCGCATTCGCTTGGGGGTTCGCGACCTGTTCGACGAGCGTGCCGAAGACTTTCGCACCGCGCTGCGCAAGGGTATTTTCGGGCGTATCTTCGCGCTTTCCGTGTCGATTATATTCGGCATGGCAACTGCGGCAGGCTTCGTGCTGGTTTCCACCCTGCCATCCATGCCATGGATGGTTCAGCACGATAGTGGCTTTGTTGGCTTGCTGTTGCGCAACACCTGGCCGGCCGTATTGCTTACCCTGGGGGGAACGCTTTTGATTCGCTGGATCCCGGACAACCCGCCCGGTTGGTCGCCCACCCTGAGGGCGGCCAGCTTCATGGTGGTGTTCTATACCCTGGGCAGATTGCTAATGGAGATATATATGCAGCACAGCACCATCGCCAGCGCCTATGGCGCCGCCAGCGCGCTGGTGATTTTCCTGGTGTGGACCTACTTTGCGGCGCAGGTATTCTTCTTTGCCTGCGTGCTGGCAGAAGAACTGGATGCCCTGCACAGATAGGCTTTCAGGTTAGCTGCTTAGCCCCAAGGTGTAGGCCGTCAGCAGCTGCACTTCGGCATCGGATAGCAGACCGCCATGCGCAGGGCACTGGGCGTTGCGACCTACCGTAATGCTCTGGCGGATTTGAATCATGTTGCCACCCCACTGCCAGTAGTCGTCAGTCAGGTTGGGCCCCAGGTTAGCTATGCCGGTGCCATCGGCCGCGTGGCAGTCAACACAGTGCAGGTCGTACAGAACCTTGCCAGACTGTTCGCCGGTAGACATCTCGGCACCTGTTTCGCCCAGGTATTCCACGTAGGAAACCAGCAAGCCCAGCTCTACCTCGCCAATCACACTGCCAAATTCGGGCATCAGGCCAATACGGCCGGTGCGAATAGTCTGTTCAATCGACTCGGCAGTGCCCTCGAACAGCCAGTGCTGGTCGGTCAGGTCGGGTACGCCCATGCGACCGGTGCCATCAGCCTGGTGGCAGCTGGCGCAGTTGCTGCCAAACAGCAGCTGGCCCACTTCCATGGCTTCGGTGCTCGCCATCAGGCTTTCCAATGGCTGGTCGCCAAAGGTTGCCAACCGGCTGCTGATTTTTTCGGCGCTAAGCTCGATGGTGGGTGCTGTGTCCTGGTCTACGCTGCAGCTGGACAATGAGGCCAGAATAGTGGCTGCAATCGGGTATAAAACAGTCTTTTTCAAAATTCGATTCCGTGCCATTAGAGGGACAAAAAAAGAATACTACGCGGGGAATGCTTAGTCTTGCAACGGACTACGCAGGAGTGCGCCGCGCTTTGTCGAATTCTTTTCGCAGGGAGAAAGAATGTATTCCCTTCGGCTTTTGAAACAACCGGTCGCACCTCGTTCGCGGAAACCATATGCCTTTGGCTGCGTTGTGCCGCTGCGAGGTGCACTCTTTAGGAAAATTAGTGACCGAAGCTTGCGCCCAGCTCGATTCTTACGCCCGCCACCAAGGCGTTGTCTAGAGACGGGTCGGCACCCGGATTCATTATGTACTGAATATTGGGCTGTAT
>CAKZNR010000078.1 GCA_937129725.1 uncultured Cellvibrionales bacterium
GCTGTTCGGCTAGACCGGCGTTTGACTGGTAGCAAATCTCTAGCTTTGATTCGGCCAGCACCTGGTCGGCGCGGGCGGCCCCGGCGTCAGCCTTGGCCAGCTTGAGCTGGAACCACAGCGCGCCCAGGAGGGTTAACACCAGGCCGCCGGCAATCCACATCACCCGGCCGGTACTGAACCAGCTGGCCGCCTTACCGAGCCACGGCAACCGGGTTACAAGTGCGGTCACCCATCCGAACATGCGACTAACTCCCGGTGCCAGCGCGCAATACGCTGGACGTAGGTGACGGTTTCGCGGTGATGGTGGCCAGTAATTTGGGGAAGGCATTCGCTAATAGCAGGCCAGCGAATGGCCCCACCGCATTGGCGCTGAGCGGCAAGGATGTTTCCAGCGCCGGCGTTATAGCTGGCTTGCGCAAGCTCGCGCCGGTCGGGCTCCGGTCGGTCCCATATCCATACCCGGCGCATTCGCCGCATGTACCAGCCGGCCGCGTAAGCGCTGGCCCGCGGGTTGAAGGGCGAAACACCTCGCCAGCCAAATGCTTTTTGAACGTCGCCCCAGGTCGCCGGCATGAACTGGCAAAGGCCGCGCGCACCTGCGGGCGATACGGCCAGCGGGTCGAGCAGGCTTTCCTGGTAACACTGGGCTTTGAGCCAGCGCCAATCCCATTGGGGCAACCAGCGGGCGCTTGATCGTTGCAAGACATAATCAAATGACTCGACTGAACAAGTACCCGACCAGGATGCAGACCCCCAAAGCGCGCAGGCCAAAATAAACAGCCGCAGCCACCGGGTCAGCCATAAGGGTTGGCATGACGGATTGAGCGAAGGTGTGGCGCTTCCCATTGGAACTCCCGAGCGTGACGCGGTCCACGAACCGCAGAAAAGCAAACACGGTGACGAGCGCCACCGGAACCAGTCCGGCCAACACCGCCAGGCCGGTCATTACGCTGTACGTGTCAAACATCATTTTTTGGTCTCCTACGTCGGGCCGTTTTACCGGCGATAGCGTTAGCGTCCCTAATCTCGCGTTTACGCTCCCATACAATTTGGCTCACCCTGCTGCGGGTCAGCTCGAACCGCCGGGCGATCTGGTAGACGGGCATTCCGTCTTGATACATCGCGAAAATGCGCTCGTTTCTGGCGGCGAGACTTTGCCGGCGGTCAGGCCGAACAGGGATTTTGAAAACCTCGCCGGCGTAGTCTTGTGCCAGCCTGCGCACCGCCTCGGCGGCAAATGCTGCGGGGTCGTCAATGTTTGCGGCCTCGGCCACCTCCTGGAAAATCACCTCGATTTCAAACTTATGGGCCTGCAGGTCCAACACCGGTTAAATACTCCGTGATTTGCTGTAAAGCCTGCTGCCGCCCGTAAGCGATGCGGACACAAAAGCCGCGTTTTTCCAGGCGCTCCAGGTGTTCCAACTGATTGCCGCGCGGCGCGTCGCCCTGGGGTGGCTTCAGCTCCAGGCGCAGGCCGTGATACCCGCCGTTGGCCACGTCCAGGACATAATCGGGATAGCCGGCCCTGACGCCTTCCGCCTTGAGCAGCGCGCCGGCCCGAGGGTTTCGGGCTCCTCCATTGGGAACGTGAACCAGGTCATTAGGGGTAAGCCCCCACCGCTTACAAGCGGTTTCCCACCAGGACACCAGCGCCCGGCCGTGTTCGGCCTCAATATGGCGTGGTCGTTTTCTCGGGTTGGCGGCCATCAATGGCCCGGCCTTATGCCGGTATTTATCCAGGTGTGTTTTACCGGGGTAGTTGCCTGACGCACGGCATACGGGGCCAGCACCATTTGGC
>CAKZNR010000079.1 GCA_937129725.1 uncultured Cellvibrionales bacterium
ACAGAAACCGAGCTACAGCGGTGAGCGGCTGTCGCTCAACTTCCAGAACATCGAAGTGCGCGCGGTGCTGCAGCTGCTTGCCGACTTCACCGAGCTGAACATGGTTGTCAGCGACACGGTGACCGGCAACATCACGCTGCGTCTGAAAAACGTGCCCTGGGACCAGGCACTGGACATCGTGTTGAAAGCCAAGGGCCTGGACAAGCGTCAGGAAGGTAATGTGCTGCTGGTTGCGCCCATAGCCGAAATTGCCGAGCGAGAGCGTTTGCAGGTGCAGGCCAACCGGCAACTTGAGGAACTGGCGCCGCTGCGCACCGAGTTTATTCGCATTCGCTACGCCGATGCGCAAAACCTGTACAACCTGCTGTCGGGCACCAGCGCTGCCGACGTTACAGCAGAGGGTGTATCGCCCTCCAGTATCCTGTCCGAGCGCGGTGCCGCTATTGTGGATTCACGCACCAATACCATTATTCTCACCGACACTGACGAGAAAATTGCCGACTTCCTGTCGATGGTTGAGCAGATTGACGTGCCCATTCGCCAGGTAATGATTGAAGCGCGCATTGTGATCGCCAATACCGATTTCCGCGAAGAGCTGGGTGTTCGCTGGGGCGGCGCCGGCGTGCGCACCCTGCAAAACAACGACTACGCACTGCAGTTTGGCGGCAGCCGCGATGTGTTTGCCGACGGCGGCCCACTGGGATTCTTCAATGGCAACAATGATCTCGATCTGGCCGATACCCTGGCGGTAGACCTGGGCGTGGCCTCACCCGCGGCCAGCTTTGGCATCGCATTCCTCAGCGACTCGGCCTTTGTCGACCTGGAACTGTCGGCGCTGGAAAACGAAGGCCACGGCGAAATTGTTTCGCAGCCGAAAGTGATCACCGGCGACAAGCAAACTGCCATGATTCGTTCGGGTCAGGAAATAGCCTTCCAGGAAGCTGCTGCCAGCGGTGCCACCACAACCTCTTTCAAGGAAGCCGTACTGGCGCTGGAAGTCACACCACAAATTACGCCGGATGACCGTGTGATTCTCGATCTGATTATTTCGCAGGACTCCATCGGCGACCTGGTGTTTGGCGGCGAGCCCACCATCGATGTAACCGAGCTGCAAACCCAGGTATTGGTAGACAACGGCGATACGCTGGTGCTGGGCGGTATATTCCAGATGAACTCCATCGACCAGGAAACCCGCGTGCCTATTCTAGGGTCACTGCCAATATTGGGCCGCGCTTTTCGGCAGGATGTCACCAGCCAGGAAAAACGTGAAATCCTGATATTCATCACACCCAAAATTCTGAACGACGCCATACAGACCAGATGACCGACGAGACCAACCTGGTCCTGGTCGGCCCCATGGGGGCCGGCAAGACCTCCGTGGGCAAGTTGCTGGCCCAACAACTCAACCTCACCTTTTTCGATGCCGACCGAGAGCTTGAGGCTCGCTGTGGCGCCGATATTCCCTGGATTTTCGATATCGAGGGTGAAACCGGCTTTCGCCACCGCGAACAGGACATTATTGCCGAGCTATGCCAGCAGCGCGGTATTGTGCTTGCTACCGGGGGCGGCGCCGTACTTCGCGAAGAAAACCGCGCCCATATTCGCGCGGCGGGCGTGGTGGTGTACCTGTCTGCCAACGAGCAACAAATCCTCAGGCGCGTATCGCGCGACACCAATCGCCCTTTGCTGCAGGTGGAAGACCCTGCGGCCGCAATCCGGCGCATTCTGGAAGAGCGTGACCCCCTGTACAGGCAAGTTGCCGATCTGGTAGTTTGCTCCAGCGACAGCGAATCGCCCGGCTCTATGGCGGGTAAAATTAAACAGCAGCTTCGGGAAAAATTCCCGACCCAATTCGGATAAGGCTCTAAATGGCGGAAAAGACTCTTACCCTCGACCTGGGTGAACGCTCCTATCCCATTCTCATCGGTACCGACACCTGGGCGAGCAAAACCCTGGCACAGGTATTGGATAACCGGCGCGCGCTAATTATCACCAACGACACCGTAGCGCCACTCTATCTGGACAGGCTGCAGTCCAGTCTGAGCGCTGGCCGCATTGAATCGCTGGTATTGCCCGACGGCGAACAGTTCAAGAACATGGAAACCCTGGGACAAATATTCGACAGCCTGCTTGAGCGGCGCTTCGACCGCAGCGGTGTACTAATTGCCCTGGGCGGTGGAGTGATCGGCGACATTACCGGCTTTGCCGCCGCCTGCTACCAACGCGGCATCGACTTCGTTCAGGTTCCCACTACCCTGCTTGCGCAGGTTGATTCCTCGGTGGGAGGAAAAACTGCCGTTAATCATCCGCGCGGCAAAAACATGATTGGTGCTTTCTACCAGCCCCGGGTGGTGTGCATCGATGTGCAAACACTCGACACCCTGCCAGACAGAGAGTTCTCGGCCGGCATGGCCGAAGTCATCAAGTACGGCCTGATTCGCGACAGTGCCTTTTTCGAGTGGCTTGAGCAGAATATCGACGGCTTGATGGCACGCCAGCGCGACCTGCTGGTTGAAGCCATTGAACTGTCCTGCGCCACCAAGGCGGCGGTAGTGGCCGAAGACGAAACCGAACAGGATGTGCGAGCCATTTTGAATCTGGGCCATACCTTTGGCCATGCAATCGAGGCGGCCCAGAATTATCGCGGCCTGTTGCACGGAGAAGCCGTGGGCGCCGGCATGGCCATGGCAGCACGTATGTCGGCCCGCCTTGGCATGCTTGACCATCAGGCCGTCCCAAGGGTAATTAGCCTGTTGCAAAAAGCCGGCTTACCCTCGGCCGCACCGCAAGAACTGGCGCCAACTGAACTTCGCGACCTGATGGCCCACGACAAAAAAGTCAGTCGAGGCCAGCTGCGGCTGGTTCTGATGGACGCAATTGGCAGTGCCAGGGTGGTTTCCGACTTCGACGAAGCCGACCTGGTTGCGGTTCTGGAGCAGGGCTAAAGCTGTTCTCGCCGGCTGGCAATTGCTTTTATGCGCGCCTGGCGCACCAGCTCAGCAATTTCATCTCCAGCCATTCCCGCTTTAACCAGCTGGCCCGGTTGTACCTGCTGTGCTGCCTCAAGCAATGCCGGGAATAGCCTCACCGCCGGGTAGTCGCAATTCTCTCTTCCGGGGCGCCCGCGGGCATCTGCCTGGCATGCAAGAATAAAGGGTTCCAGCTCTTCCGGGCGGCGCCATAAATCCAACCCACTAAAAAGCTTCTCCAGCGTCGCGGCGCGCAACTCGGCTGCTCGATGCGCGTGCAGGTGCCAGCGCGACACTTTTACCGCCAGCCTGCGCCAGCTATTGGGCACCCGGGTGCGCTCACATAGGCTTTCCACCAGGGGCACGCCGGCCTCTTCGTGGCCCGGATGCGACGGTAACTGCGCAGCCGGTGTAATGCCCTTGCCCAGATCGTGTACCAGTATCGCAAATCGCACCCGATCGTCATTGGTAAGCCCGGTTACCCGGTCGAGGCAAAGCAGCAGGTGCAGGCCGGTGTCTATTTCAGG
>CAKZNR010000080.1 GCA_937129725.1 uncultured Cellvibrionales bacterium
TGGAGAATCTGAGACCCGGTACCTGGGTGCAGGATCTCGAGCGCCAGGATGAAATGCAATTGCCCGAGCTGAAACGCTTCTTCCGCGCCTACGGCAAAGGGCTTTGGTGTGTGTTTGTCGACGGCATGGGTGAGTATGCCGGTGCCATGAGCGCACCCGGATTATGCTCGAAAATCAAGTCTGGCCTGGTTAAGCCACTGGGGCAGGGAGCGGCTGCCTAGCCAAAAGATGAAGTCCCCCCTTTTCCAGGAAGGCCGCTATACCCATGCCAGGCAAATGCCGTCGCAAAATTGCGATGCGCGCCCATCCGGGCAAGCTATAGAGCTGGTTGTACTGCACAATATTTCATTACCACCCGACGAATTCCGGGGTGAAGCGGTGGAACAGTTTTTCTGCAACTCGCTGGATTTTGACGCCCATCCCTGGTTCGATCAAATACGAGGTCTCAAGGTATCCAGCCATTTTTACCTGAAGCGGGACGGGCAATTGATTCAGTTTGTACCGGTAGATATGCGCGCCTGGCATGCGGGCGAATCCTGCTGGCGAGGCCGCACCGCCTGCAACGATTTTTCGCTCGGTATCGAGTTGCAGGGCAGTGACCATGAACCATTTGAAGCGGTTCAGTACCAGCGCCTCAACCAGCTGTTGCTGGATTTGTACCAGGCGTATCCGACACTGTGCGACGTTGCCGGACATTCGGACATTGCGCCGGGGCGCAAGACAGATCCCGGCCCCCATTTTGACTGGGATCGTGTGACACGACCGGAGCAGGCCACATGAAACTGGATTTGGCGGTGGCGCGAAATCACCCGGCTTCGCGCGAGGCCTTTGTGATTTTCTGGCTTGGGGTGTCATCGGGGCTGCCCATCCTGTTGGTGTTCGGTACGCTTTCAATCTGGCTGCGCGAAGCAGGCATCGAGCGCGCTACCATCGGTTTTCTCAGTTGGGCGGGTTTGTCCTATGGGTTCAAGTTTGTCTGGGCGCCGCTGGTTGATTCGCTGCAACTGCCCGGGCCGCTGGGCTCGATGGGGCAGCGGCGAAGCTGGATGTTGCTTTCCCAGCTGGGCGTGATGGTGGCGCTGGTCTGGATGAGCCTTTGGGACCCTTCCGGCGGAGGCAGCAGCCTGCTGCTCCTGGCGTTGGGTGCGGTGGCGTTGGGCTTTTCCTCTGCCACACAGGATATTGCCATCGATGCCTTCCGCATTGATTTTGCCTCGGCCGACCATCAGCCCCTGTTGGCGGGTACCGCCGTAGCCGGCTACCGCGTTGGTATGCTGCTGGCAGGAGCGGGCCTTTTGGAGATCACCGGGCTGTTTGAAGAGGAGGGCAGTTACAACCCGCTGGCCTGGTCGATTGGTTACCTGAGTATGGCCGGCCTGATGCTGGTGGGAGTGGTGACAACCCTGCTGGTTCGCGAACCCGATGTGCAGCGGCCCCTGGTGCAACATCAACTGCGCGACAATCTGCGTTTGTTCGCCCACTTCCTGATGGTGGTGGCGGTTTTCGTGCTGCTGTTTATCGCACTGGCAGATTTGCCGGGCTGGATACCCGGATCAGGCTTGTTCATCGGGTTTTTCGAATCCAGCTTGCGCCTGGTACTGGCCGTGCTTGGAGCGCTTTATTCCGGCCGCCTTCTCAACCGCGCCGGCCTGTTGCCGCAGCAGCGGTTCGATGATGTTTACGTGGCTCCGTTCCACGACTTTTTTGTGCGCTACGGCAAGTGGGCTCTGGCTTTCATTCTGGTGATCTGTACCTATCGAATCGCCGATATCGTCATGGGTGTCATGGCCAAGGTGTTCTATACCGATATGGGTTACAGCAAAGAGATGATCGGCCGCATCAGCTTTGGTTTTGGACTGGTGGTCACTATCTCGGGTGGCATCCTGGGGGGGTTGTTGGCCCTGCGCTGGGGTTTGATGAGGGTATTCCTGCTGGGGGCCGTGCTGGCCGCCCTGTCGAACCTGGTTTTCGTATGGGTTGCCGGGCTGGATCAACCAAGTAACTGGGCTCTGCTTGCGGCCATTGTGGTGGACAACCTGTCCGGCGGGCTGGCTGGCGCGGCGGCAGTGGCCTTTCTTTCCAGCCTGGTGAACCGCAACTTCAGTGCAACCCAATATGCTGCCTTTACCAGTATTACC
>CAKZNR010000081.1 GCA_937129725.1 uncultured Cellvibrionales bacterium
CTGCATCTGCGGGGCCGGCCGATGTCGGCGGCGCACTGCATCCGACTTCCGACGGTCCCGTTCCATGCACGCCGCCTCGTCGCGTGGTCACCGGTTCATTCGACGACGCACCTGTCGGTGCGCCTGATGACGCGTCGCATCCGCAGCCCGCGGTCGACGCATTGTCATCGCCACCCTCCACCGCCGCGACTGCCCCTGTTGCTGGCGGCGCTGTGCGTCGACGCCCCGCTGCATCCGGACCATCACGACATGACTTCATTCGGTCTCGACACCATCGAATTCAGCGGCGCGATCTCCGGTTTCGCCCTGTCGCGCACCGGGAACACCATCCGGGCGGAGGGGGACGGGGGCGTCTCCACCATCTCTAATGTCGAGAATTTCGTTTTCACCGACGGCGCGCTGAACCTCAATCAGATGCGCTTCTTCATCGACAATCAGCCAAACAGGCTGGGTGGTGCCCAACTGGTCGGGGTTACTCGAAAGGTGTTGGCGCAACTGAAAAAAGCTGCCGCTGCTCGGCAGCGCGCGCAGCATTCTCAAATCATCGCGATCGCTGACTTCCGCAAAGCGCTCATACAGCGCCAGCTGAATAATGCGGTCGTAGTCGGCACGCTGAAAATCTTCAGGCTCGGGGTCGCGCGGCAATCCGAGTTCAATCGGATCAAAAGTGATATTCAACTGAATCTGGGTTTGCAAAAAGGCTTTATGGCCTTTGCCAATAATATCGGCAAACAGAACCAGCACCGCAAGCACGCCCAGCATGATGGCAATGCGCCCGTACCACTGGAATCGCTTCTCGGCTCGCGCACGCCGCGCCAGAGATTGGCTGACCAGTTCGCTGATAGATTCGTTGCTAGTCATACTGCTCCCGGTATTTATTTACCACCCAGAGGGCAATCGCATTGAGCACCAGGGTTACCAGGAACAAGACCAAACCAAGGGCAAAAGCTGCCAGGGTTTTCGGGCTATCAAACTCCTGGTCGCCAACCAGCAGGGTAACGATTTGCACCGTTACGGTGGTCACCGACTCGAGCGGATTCATGGTGAGGTTGGCGGCCAACCCGGCTGCCATCACCACAATCATGGTTTCACCAATGGCGCGGCTGACTGCAAGCAGTACTCCCCCAACAATGCCGGGCAGTGCGGCCGGGAAAATAACCTTTTTGATGGTTTCCGAACGCGTAGCGCCCAGGCCATAGCTGCCATCGCGCAAACTTTGCGGCACCGCATTAATCACGTCATCGGAAAGGGACGAGACAAAGGGAATAATCATAATGCCCATCACCGCACCGGCCGCCAATGCACTTTCCGACGAGGTGTTCAGGCCCACCGACTGGCCCCAGTCCCGGATGGCCGGCGCCACAGTTAAAGCCGCGAAAAATCCATATACCACGGTAGGAATACCGGCAAGAATTTCAATCAAGGGCTTGGCCAGGCTGCGCAGCCGGGCGCTGGCGTACTCGCTCAAATAGATGGCCGAATACAAACCAATGGGCACCGCCACACACATGGCCACAAAGGAGATTTGCAGGGTGCCCACAAAAAGCGGAATGGCACCAAAACTACCGGAAGACCCGATCTGATCAGCCCTGATTGCGGTTTGCGGACTCCACTTCAGGCCGGTAAGGAAATCCAGAATGGAAACCGACTGAAAAAACCGCGCAGATTCAAACAGTACCGAAAGCAAAATGCCCAGGGTGGTCAAAATGGCTACCAGCGAGCAGGCAATCAGCATACCTTGCAGAATGGTTTCAACGTGGTTGCGGGCTCGCTTGTCGCGGCGAATCTGTGCCCAGGCTGCCGCCGCGCCCAAAAGCGCCAGGCTCAGCACCAGCACCCCACGCAACCCGCGACTTTGCTCACGTTTTTGCTGCAGAAACTCGGCCGCTAACTGCTCGGCAGGGCTACTGGCCTGCATCGAGCCATTGGCAATGTTTTCAATGGTGCTAAGCAGCAGCCGCTGCTCGCCGCTGCCTTCATAACTCAAATCGGCCGGCAAATTTTGCAGAACCAGCCCGTGCATAATCGAACGTTCACCCAGCTGCCAGCCCATCAGCAATACCAGGGCCGGAATCAGGCACCACAGAGCAACCATCGAGCCGTAGTAGCGCGGCAGCGAATGCAGGCTTGCGGACCCCTCGCCACCCGCCACTTTGCGAGCGCGCGCGAGGCCCAAGAAATATGAAACGGCGCCGAATAAAATCAGCGCCGATAACAAGGCAGTGGCTTCCATTTATTGTTTTGTCCGGGCTTTTACGGCCCGGAGTTTGAACCCCTTTTGTTACATCTGCATGGCAGTCAGGTTGGCCGCTGCCTCGCTGTACTTGCTGCGCTCTTCCCGAGGCATGGGAATCAAACCACGATCGGTCAAGTAGCCAGTGTCGCCCCAGGCTCGCTCGGAAGTAAATTCGTCAAGGAATTCTCTCATACCCGGGATCACAGGAACATGCTGACCCTTGACATAAACAAACAGCGGACGCGATACACTGTAGGCCCCGCTGGCAATATTGCCGAAGGTGGGCTCAGCGCCTTCAATGATATGGCCCTGAACGAAGTCACTGTTCTGGTCGAGGAAACTGAAACCGAAGATGCCCACGGCGTCACCGTTGGCTTCCAGTTTTTGCACAATCAGGTTGTCATTTTCGCCAGCTTCCACATAGGCACCGTCTTCGCGAATGGTATGCGAGATCACTTCAAAGGCATCCTCGCCAGACAGCTCACCACTGGCCGCAGCCGCCGCATATTCGTCTAGCTCAACGCCTTCCAACAGGT
Source organism: uncultured Cellvibrionales bacterium (assembly GCA_937129725.1). Lineage (GTDB taxonomy): Bacteria > Pseudomonadota > Gammaproteobacteria > Pseudomonadales > GM7GCV1 > JABJGI01. Next base: position 2,773 of record CAKZNR010000081.1, read on the forward strand.
CGGCCAGCTGCTCCGCCGGCATTGCTTCCATCGAACCCAGCAGCGGCAAACGAGCAGCGCCCACCTGCATTACCAGCTCCAAAAAGGCATCGCGAGTTCCCGAAGTGGGCGGCGGGCCCAGCACTTCGATTTGACGCTGTGGCAGCGAGGGATGAATGTCAGACCACATCCGGTAAGGGTTCTCTACCAGGGCAGTGCCCTCCTCGTTCGGCACGAAGGCGGCCAGCGACAGGAAAACCTGGTCCAGCGACAGCTCCATTACCTCGTGGGCATAGCTTGATGCGATAACCACGCCGTCATAACCCACTTTCAGCTCAACCACCTGGGTGACACCGTTCGATGCACAATCGGCAAGCTCGGACTCCTTAATTGCTCGCGAGGCATTGGTCATGTCCGGGTATTCGGTACCCACGCCGCCGCAAAATTGTTTCATGCCACCGCCAGTACCGGTAGACTCGATCTTGGGGGTTGGGTAATCCGTCATGCGTCCAAAACGCTCGGCTACCACGGTGGTGAAGGGGTAAACCGTTGAGCTGCCAACCACGCTAATTTGGTCTCGTGCGGCAGAAGCCGGGTTGGCCAAAAGCAGGGTTGCCAACGCGGCATTGATAAGAGCTGGTTTCAAGATTTGCATGAGGTCTCCGGTATCCGTCAATTGCCCGCCGATGTTATTAAGGAATTGTGACACTTATATGACTTCTGGCCATTTCTCCCATCAGTTAATCTGAAAAAATGGCCCGCATTCAACGCAAGGGGTAAAACGGGGTGGACAGCAACGGCTGGCTTGCTCGCGCAAACCGGATTCATCAGGCATTTGGCAACCTTATTGCCTGGCTCACTCCTGCCATGGCGGCAGTTACCTTTCTGCTGGTGGCCATGCGCTACCTGATTGGCGCCGGCAACCTGATTTTCATTCAGGAAACCGTGATCTACCTGCATGCCATAACCTTCATGCTGGGCGCCGGCTGGACACTGGGCCGCAACGGCCATGTGCGGGTGGACGTGTTTTACCGGCGCTGGTCGCCACGCACGCGAGCCTGGATAGACGCCCTGGGCACATTGGTATTCCTGTTCCCGGTGGCGGTTTTTATACTGCTCAGCTCACTGGGCTTTGTGGGCCAATCCTGGGCCATCAACGAATCGTCGGCCGAGGCGGGCGGCATTGCCGCCCTCTACCTGTTGAAAAGCCTGATTCCCCTGATGGCGCTGCTACTGATATTCCAGGGCACGCTGGAATTGGTGCGCAACGCTGGCATCCTGCTTGAACCGCCTGCGGAGAAAAGCAGTTGATCGAATACATTCCTCTGTTGCTGTTCGCCGCAGTATGCCTGCTGCTCATGCTGGGCTACCCGGTGGCATTAACGCTGGCGGGAACGGCCCTGGCATTCGCAGGGCTTGGCGTGGTGGCGGGCATTTTCGACCCCTCTTTGCTGCTGGCTACCCCCGACCGGCTGTTCGGCATCATGAGCAACCAAACCCTGATTGCGGTACCTCTGTTTGTTTTTATGGGCGTGATGCTGGAGAAGTCCAACATCGCCGAAGACCTGCTGGAGAACATGGCGCGGTTGCTTCGCGGCGCGCCCGGGGGGCTGGGGCTGTCGGTGGTACTGGTAGGTATGCTGCTGGCTGCCAGCACCGGTATCGTGGGCGCCACCGTGGTGGCCATGGGCCTGATGTCACTGCCTACCATGATGCGGCGCGGCTACAGCGTGCCCTTTGCCACTGGCACCATTTGCGCCACCGGCACCCTGGGCCAGATTATTCCACCCTCCATCACACTGGTGCTGTTGGGCGATGTGATCGGCAATGCCTGGCAGCGCGCTCAGATGAGCCTGGGTAATTTCAGCGCCAGCGCGGTTTCTGTGGGCGACCTCTTCGTTGGCGCAATCTTTCCCGGCCTGCTGCTGGTGGGCCTGTACGCGCTTTATGTGTTGTCGGTGGCCCTGTTTAAACCCGCCATGGCGCCGGCAGTTCACCAGGAGGGCGACGAGGTTTCGCTGAAATCCGTCTGGTTGGCCCTCTTGCCACCGCTGGCGCTTATTGTGCTGGTGTTGGGCTCTATTCTGGCTGGCATCGCCACGCCTGCAGAAGCCGCGGGTGTTGGTGCAGTAGGTGCCATTGTGCTGGCGGCGCTGAAGGGCAAGCTTAGCCGGGCCCGCCTGGGAGAGGTGTCACGCAGCACCCTGGAAACCACCAGCATGGTGTTCCTTATCCTGATTGGTGCATCCATTTTCTCGCTGGTATTTCGTGGCTTTGGCGGAGAAGAACTCATTCACCACCTATTCACCAATATGCCCGGCGGTGTGTTCGGGGCCATGCTGATTGTCATGCTGGTGATCTTTCTGTTGGGCTTCATTCTCGACTTTATCGAGATCACCTTTGTGGTGGTGCCCATTGTGGGGCCGGTATTGCTGATGATGGGTATCGACCCGGTGTGGCTGGCTATTATGATTGCCATCAACCTGCAGACTTCCTTCCTTACTCCGCCTTTTGGGTTCGCGCTGTTTTACCTGCGCGGCGTGGCCCCGCCCGAAGTGGCCACAGGCGATATCTACCGCGGCGTACTACCCTTTATCGGTATTCAGTTGCTGGTGCTGCTGTTACTCGCAATCTGGCCGGAACTGGCCACCTGGCTGCCGCAAAAGCTGGGCTAACCTTGCGACTCCGGGAAGTGTCTGACCCCGCAACCGGAGCAGTGTCTGACCCCGCCACAGTGGAAGTGTCTGACCCCACAACCGGAGAAGTGTCTGACCCCGTCAGGGGTCAGATGCTGACGACCCGGCATTCTTCCCAGCATCAGACCCCCGCTGCGCGGGGAGTCTGACACTTTGACTCTGCTTGTGGCATTGGATCCTCAGCGCATGTTGTAAATGGGCACTTCCGAGATCTCGTGCCAGGCGCGCAGCTTGGCAAAGAAGTTGGAATAGCTCTCGTGCACACGGCCGAACAGAGGGTCGCGCTCGGCTTCTTCAAGATAGTACTGGTCGGCAATTTCGCGCAGCCGGTTAAGCACCTCTTCCGGCAGCGGCCGAATATCCACCCCGGCCTGCTCAAGCTCGGCAAGCACCACAGCATTCTGCGCGGTGTACTCGTCCAGCATGTCCTGGTTAACCGCGCGGCTGGCCGCCGCCACAATGGCCTGCAGGTCGGCTGGCAACTCGTTCCAGGCATCCCGGTTCACCTCGAACTCCAGCATTGGCCCAATCTCGTGCCAGCCCGGGTAATAATAGTATTGGGCCACTTCAGGCAGGCCAAAGGCGCGGTCGTTAAAGGGGCCAACCCACTCAGTGGCATCGATCACCCCCGTTTGCATCGAGGTATAAAGCTCACCGCCGGCGATAGTAACCGCGGTGCCGCCCGCTCGCTGGAACACCTCGCCGGCAATGCCGGGAATGCGCATTTTCAGGCCGCGCAAATCCTCGATACTGTTTATTTCCTTGTTGAACCAACCCGCCATTTGCACGCCGGTATTGCCACCGGGAAAGGGAATAATATTGAAGGGTTCGTAGGCCTCGCGCCAAAGCTCCAAACCACCCCCGTAGTGAATCCAGGCATTGGTTTCCTGCGCATTCATGCCAAAAGGCACGGCGGTGAAGAAGGGCGCAGCGGCGATTTTCCCCTTGTGGTAGTAGGCCGCCGTATGGCCCATTTCCACTGCTCCGCTGGACACTGCATCAAACACGCCCAACGCCGGCACCAGTTCGTTCGCGCCAAACACCTGCACCTGCAAGCGGCCATCGCTCATACGGTTCACCATCTCGGCAAAACGCTCTGGCCCCATGCCCAAACCGGGAAAGTTTTTCGGCCAGGAAGTGACCAGCCGCCATTCAAACTGTTGCTGCTGACCCTCGGCCAGACCGGCCAGCCCGTTCTGGCTAAAGTTGCGGGACTTCTCCATCACCAGCATGGCAAAACAAAGCACCAGTGCTGCCACCAGCGCCAGAATAATCAGGGGTGTTGCAGCACCCGATTCAGTTTTTTTCATTCTGCCCCCCATGAGTGCGAAAGCGCGCAGCCCGCTTTCAACCGAAGCTAGATCGGGTCGAGCCGCGCGTACGCAACCACCAGCCACTTGCTACCTTCGGCGTCAAAGTTTACCTGCACGCGGGCGTGAGCGCCCTGCCCTTCAAAATTCAGTATGGTGCCCTCGCCAAATTTCGGGTGCTGCACGCGCTGGCCCAGCCCAAGACCGGTGTCCACACCCTGATCGCTGGTGGAGAACCGGCTGTCAGAAGGGCGTGCGCGCGTATCTCCGCGACGCTCGCCCAACACAGGCGTGCGCTTGTTGGGCGCCCTCACCTCTTCCATCAGCTCGCCCGGCACATCCCGTACAAATCGCGACACGGCGTTGTAGCGGTCTTCGCCATGAATGCGCCGGCATTCGGCATAGGTCAACACCAGCTTTTCGCGCGCCCTCGTCAACCCCACGTAGGCCAGCCGGCGCTCTTCTTCCAGCCGGCCGGGCTCGTCTGCCGACATGCTGTGCGGAAACAGGTTTTCTTCCATGCCAGACAAAATCACCAGGGGAAACTCCAGCCCCTTGGCCGAGTGCAGCGTCATCATTTGCACCGCATCTTCGTGCGCATCGGCCTGGGTATCACCAGCCTCCAGAGTGGCCTGAGCCAGAAACTGCGGCAGCACCTCATCGTCCGGGTCTTCCGGGTCGAACAACTTGCAGGCACTTACCAGCTCGTACAGGTTGTCTACCCTGGCCTGGCCCTTCTCGCCTTTTTCGGCGCGGTGAAACTCCAGCAGGCCGGTGTGGTTAATCACCCGTTCGGCCATGTCGGCCAGGCTCTCGCCGGCAATCATCTGGTCGAGCTCGTTCACCAATTGAATAAAGGCATACAGGGCATTCGCTGCGCGGGCGCTAAGCCCTTTTTCGTCGATTAGCGTAATGCTGGCCTGCCACATGCTCATGTTGCGTTCGCGCGCGGTTTCGCGAACCTGCTCGAGGGTGCGGTTGCCAATTCCGCGGGTGGGCGTATTCACTACCCGCTCGAAAGAAGGGTCATCGTGGCGATTCAGGCACAGGCGCAAGTAGGCCAGTGCGTTCTTGATTTCCAGCCGCTCGTAAAAGCGCTGACCGCCGTAGATGCGGTAGGGCAAATTGTTGCGCAGCAGGGATTCTTCCAGCACCCGCGACTGCGCATTGTTTCTATATAAGATAGCGGCGTCTTTTAGCGCATTGCCCTGATGCAACCAGTCTTTTATTTTTGAAACGATAAACCGTGCTTCGTCGAGTTCATTAAAGCCTGCGTACACCGAAATGAGTTCACCTTGAT
>CAKZNR010000082.1 GCA_937129725.1 uncultured Cellvibrionales bacterium
GATGTAGTCGACCACAGCGGCAACAACTTCAGCATGAGCTGGGTGCCGTCGGCGGCAGAAACCGCCGTGATGGAAGACTTTGATGGTGCCAATATTCGCATCGCTGGCTACATTGTGCCGCTTGAGTTTGATGACGAGTTTATCGTTACCGAATTCTTCCTGGTGCCTTACTACGGTGCCTGCATTCATGTGCCGCCTCCCCCGCCCAACCAAATTATCCATGTGGTGCACGAAGAGGGCGTACTGGTAGAAGCTCTGTACTTCCCCTTCTGGATCGAGGGCGAACTGGCCACCGAGATGACGGTGAACGATTTGGCACAATCGGCATATTCCATGACAGCCAGCAAGGTTGAGCTTTACGACTTCTAGTTGGCTGCCCGTTCGAGCAGTTGTTCGAATTCGGCGACCCGGTCGTGCAGGTGCAGGTCGTGAGCCGAGTGGTCGTGACCTGCATTAATCCCGTACATCAGCAGCAATCCCGCGGTCAAACATACCAGTTGCAGGCTGGCACCTTTGGCGTGGACAGGTTTTTCGTGCCGCATCAATGGCAGCAGGTCGGATAGCGCGATATACAGAAAAGCGCCGGCAGTGAAACCGAATAGCAGCCCAATAGACTGGCTCAGTTGGGTTTGCCATACCAGCCCAAGCAGCGCGCCCAGCACGCAGGTAAGGCCGCTGGCAAAGTTGGCTTTGATGGCCGTGGCCGGTTTCAGACCACCCTTGAGCAGCACGCCGGTGTCGGCCATTTCTTGCGGCAGCTCGTGCGCAATGATGGCCAGGGTGACCGTTACACCGACAGTAGGGTCAAGAATAAAACTCCCGGCGATAACCACGCCGTCAACGAAGTTGTGCACCGAATCGCCAATCAGGTTCATGGGCGCCAGGTTGGTGGTTTCCAGTTCGTGGTCGTGGTCGTGTGTTTCGCACACCTCGTTGGAGTGGCGAAAGTAGTCCAGCAGGAAAAAACACATCAAACCGAACAGGGTGCAGGCAAAGGTAAGGCCGGTGCCGTGGTTAAGCTCGATGGATTCCGGCAGCAGATGAAAAAACACGTTGCCCAGAAAAATGCCGGCAGCAAAGGCTACCAGTAATGATATGACTCGAAGCTGATTGCCCATCTTCAATGCCACCAGGGCACTGGCGATCAGGGAAATTGAGGCCACCGCCAAAGCAGCGGGAATTGCGAGTAACGCCGACATGAAGAGTATTTCCTATTGCAGCGGGTTGCAGCAGTTGGCGCACAGGCCGTGAATTTCGATGCCGTTGGTGTTGGGCCGAAAGCCACAGCGCTGCATCTGCTCGGCGAAACTGTCGAGATATTCTTTTTCCAGCTCCATCTCGGCAACGTTTCCGCATTGGCTGCAAACCAGAAACTGGCTGGGCCGATGTTGGTGGCTGCATTGCACATGCTCGCACAGGATAAATTGCCCTGTGCTGGCAATTCGGTGAATCAGGCCGGCTTCACACAAAAAATCGAGCGCCCGGTATACGGTTTGCGGGTGAATTCGTTCGGCTTGGCTGGCCTGTAACTGCTCCAGTAGATCGTAGGCGGTAGAGGGCTCGCCCGCCTGAGCCAGCGCCTGCAATAGGCGGCTGCGCCCCGGAGTGAGCCTTAAGCCCTGCTGCTCGCAGTGGCGATGTGCCGCCTGCAGGGTGCGCGCAGCATCAGCGAGCATTGAATACAACGCGCGGCTGTTGTGCAGTGAGTTCGGCGCCGCCCTGGGCACTGTCGGATATCCACTGCACTTCGATTTCTTCCAGCGACGGGAAGTGTTCAAACGCGGCTACGGCAAGCTCGCCCGGCAGGGTACCGCAGGCCAGCCGGTACTCGGCAATCACCTCGGCGTGGGTTTCATGGTTGTGCTCATGCGCCTCAGCGGTTTCTTCGTGCCTGTGCTCGTGGTCATGGGCCTCAGAAGTTTCTTCATGCTCATGTCCACGGCCATCATCGTGGTCATGTGCCGCGGCGGTTTCTTCATGAGCATGCTCATGGTCATGCGCGGGCTCAGCGGCTTGAGTTAGCGCAACCCCCGCTTCAAGCTCGAAATGTTCCAGGCTGCACTGGCTGGAAATATCTCCAATCAGCCAGTTTGGTTGCTCCATAAGCTGCATGGCCGACTGCACTATTTCGCGTTGGCGCGCGTTCATCGCATCGTGTTCGAAACCGTAAATATTCGCTGCAGGTGACACAAAGCGCAGCATCAACTGATTCTTTTCGAGCGCGACATCCAGATTGGCCAACCCGTGGGTGTGGGCGTCCATGGACTGGGCGAATGCAGCCGAGCAAGCCATTGGAGCTGCAAATACAAGAAAGCGGAAATTCAACATGGTGGAGTCTCGAAAGTCTAATGAGTGTGATGTTATCACGTGGCGCGGAATTAGTAACTGTAAGCGTAAGGTTTTGTAAGGGTGTATTTAAGCTAGCTTAAGGGCAGTTATTGTTGCTGTTGTTATGAGCGCAAATTTTTTTGTATGCAATGAGTTTCGCGCTAGACTGCTGCTGCTTATTTTGGGGAAGGTACCTATGAAACTGACATATTTTCTGGCCGCGCTGTTGTGCGCTGTGGGGCTGAGTGCACCTGTTCAGGCTCACCACTCGGCCGCTGGCTACAATCAAGACGCCACCGCTTCGGTAACCGGCACGGTATCCCGGCTGGTTTGGCGGAACCCGCACGTCATCATTGAAATGGACGTAGAGAACGAGGCAGGCGATGTGGAATCCTGGGTGCTGGAAAGTGCCGGTCTGCAAGACCTGATTGCCGATGGTTGGACGCGCGATGCGGTTGGGCCTGGCGAAGAGATAACGGTTGAGGTGTTTCCCACCGTCAGGGGTAACCCGGGCGGCATTATTCGCTGGGTCACCCTTGCCGATGGCCGTGTGTTGCCGCGCGATCCGCAGTCGCCAACGGGTGTACAGCTTGCCATGGTGGAAGCTGACGCTGGTGGCGCTGCCGAATCTGACCCGCAGAATCGACTGCGCGCCGCTGCCCAGTCAACATTGGCTGACTATCGCGAAAACCGTGAAGAATTTGCTATCTGGGAAGAGGGCAACCGGCCGGAGCAGCTCCCGGTTGTGGAAAACCCGGACCATACCGGCGCGCTCGACCCTGACAACCTGGCCGCCCACGAAGGCGTGGCGGTGTTCGACTTTACCGGCATTTGGAAACACCGCGGAATGTTTGAATACTCGGAAGCCTACGGCGGCCGGCCCTGGGATTTCCTGCCCATGCCCGAGCTGACCGACAAGGCCCAGGCCATTCGCGATGACATTCTGGCTCGCCGCGAAGCCGGCGATGCCTCGGCCGACCCGGCTACCTTCTGCTACCCGCACGGTCTGCTGCGCTCCATGACCCGCGCAGGCAACATGATGTTGTATCAGTTCAACACCGCCTTGTTTATGAATCACCGCATGAACAACGATTTCCGCGCCATCTACTGGGACGGCCGCGACCACGTGCCTGCCGATGTGCGCATTGACAGCTATAACGGAGATTCGATTGGCTACTGGGCTGACGATCACCTGTATGTTGAAACAGTCGGCTTTGGCCAGCCCTACACCTGGGTGAATGCCGGTGTGCCGATGGGACAGCAAGCCAAGGTGATTGAGCGCTGGCGCCTGATTAACGATGGCAATACCCTGGAGATTGAATTTCGCATGACCGACCCGGAGCACTGGGTTGGCGAGTGGGTAACAACCCGCCTGTGGGACCGAACCACCAACGCCGATATTCTGGAAGCCAACTGCATTTATGCACTGGATGGCGCTTTGTCTGAATAGCAGGCAAAGCGCTCACCTTCAAAGGCCCGGTAACTCCGGGCTTTTTTTTGGCCGAATTGTGCCCGAAGGGGTTTTCGCTCTGGCAGCTCCGGGGTTCGGGCTAAAAATATTTCAACCATTTAACTCTGGGATCATTCAGCGTGACAAACAGCCAATAGCGCATTTTTGCCAGGCGAGTTTTTTTACCCTTGGCCGATTAACTTAGTGGAGGCAATTCATGCAAAAAGCGATCTTTCCCCTGGTGCTGCTCGCCAGCCTGCCCGCGCTGGCTGAACAGGGCTGTGATGCCGATATACCGGCCAATACGCCAACATCCAACTTCACCTTTGTAGATGACGGTATGGCGGTAACCGACAACAGCACCGGCCTGACATGGCAGCGCTGCCTGTACGGAAAAACCTTTGATAACAACGGCACAGCGGACAACTATCTGGACGACTCCTGCAGTGGTGAGCCAGACCAACTTTTGCTGGATGACGCCTATTCAGTGGCTGAAGGTAGCGATGGCTGGCGACTCCCCGAAGTGAGTGAGCTGCGCGCTATC
>CAKZNR010000083.1 GCA_937129725.1 uncultured Cellvibrionales bacterium
GACCCCGTTCGGGGTCAGACACTCACCCTGGGAGGAGTTTTCCCAGCATCTGACCCCTTCAGGGTCAGACACTTAACTTGGAAGGAGTCTTCCCAGCATCTGACCCCGTTCGGGGTCAGACACTCACCCTGGGAGGAGTTTTCCCAGCATCTGACCCCTTCAGGGTCAGACACTTAACCTCGGGGGAGTCTTCCCAGCATCTGACCCATTCGGGGTCAGACACTTAACTTGGGAGAGGCGCCTCGCCGCAGGTGTTAGAAGTTGCTGCGAACACCGAAGCGATAAATCGGGCCGTGGTCTTGCGACAGGAAGAGCATTTCTTCCTCGCGCACAAACAGGCGGCTCTCGGTATCGGTGACGTTCTGCGCATCGGCAAACAGGGTAACGCTGTCGTTGTAACGGAACTGATACGACAGGTCGACCTGCTCACGCGCTTCCACGTAAAGCGGTTGCTCGAAGTTGGCAAAGCCGGCCAGGGTTTCAGCACGGTAGTTCACCGCAACGCGAGCCGTGTGGCGGTCGTCCTCGTAGAAGAAGGAGATGTTGCCGCTGTCACCGAAGCCAGGCAGAACGAACTGCTCGCCTACAACGTCACGGTCGGCATCAACATCACCACCGTTAATCAGGGTGTAGTTGAATACCATGCCGTAGGGGGTGTCTTCCCAAATGTGCTGCCAGGCCAGCTCGATACCGGTCAGGCGGCCGCTGTTCATGTTATAGGGTTGGGTCACTTCAAAGCCGGCAACCGGATCGTTGGCTGTGCTATCAATGTAGGCCGCCGGGTCACATACCCACCAGCCGCCCGAACCTGCAGGGCAGGCGCCACCATGGTCCCAGGGGTAGCCGTTGCTTACGTCCACGCCGTTCTCCAGCGCAATAGCAACCCAGCCCATGTGCTGCTGATCGTTCATCCAGCCCTGCGCCCACAGCGCTTGCTGGCTAACGCAATCGCCGGTTGCACCAGGGTCGCCGGGAAAACCCGGGGCGGGACGACCGGCATCAACCCAGTCTCGCACACAATCCATGGCAAGCTGCGCATTTGCAGATGCTGCCGGGTTGGTCAGGCCATTTACCGACTGTCCGGTAGATGTTCTGCTTCCCACAAAATCGGAGATATCCTTGATGAAGTAGTTCACGGCAAAGTAGCTCTCGTCGCCGTAGTAGTTCTCAAAGCTCACGTCGAAGTTGGTTGCCTGCAGCGGGTTCAGGTCCGGGTTACCGGCTTCGGCAGTGGGAATAAAGAAGTCGCGGTTGCCTACGGCAAATTCGCTGCGCAGGGCCACAATATCAGGCCGCGCCATTGATTTACTGGCAGACAGTCGCAGCACTTTCTCGTCATCCAGAGCCAGTGCAAAGGCAACGCTGGGAAGCAGCAACGAGTTTTCGCCATAAGCTGGTGCATCCGAAGCAGCACCGCTGGTAGTTACACCAACCAGCCCGGAAACCATGTCCCAGCGCAGCAGGTCGGAAACCGGGAACAGGCTGACTGATTCGGTTTCAGACGCCTCGTAGCGCAGGCCGGCCACGATATTCAGCGGCATGTCGCCCAGTTCGGTTTGCATGTTGAACTGAATAAAGGCGCTCTGCATGGTTTCGTTTACGCGCTCGTTGCTGTCAATGTCGCCAGCCGTACAGCACAGGGTGCCATCTACCGTGTCTGTTAGCCCGGGGTTGGCAGCCTCAAAGGCAGCCAGAGCGTTCTCGAAATTCACGTTGTAGTAGTAAGGCATTCCCGGTGTGACATCAAAAGAGTTCATGAAGTCGCCGCCAAGCTGGGTTTGCTGGAACAGGGCATCGTCGTAATCGGCCGCTGTGGTGCCCTGCGAACCGAAACTACCCTCCGCAGTCACCTTCTGATAGTCGCTTTGGGTGTGCGCCACGCCAAAGTTGATCGAATTCAGGAAGCCGAAATCGGGGTTAACCCACTCACCGGTAAACTGAAACTGGTCGATCACGTTTTCCTTGTAACCATCGCGAAGCAGAGCGTTGGTAGCCAGGTATTCGTCTGCGGCAAAATCCCGATCAAATGTGAAGGTTTGCACGCCATCGGCGCCGCCACCCGTCACGCGAATCACGGTGGGGTTATCGGTGCTGAAGCCTATTTCACTATTCAAATCGCCACCAATAACCTCGGCGGTTGAATGATGGGCGTCAAACTCCAGCGTCAGCGTATCGGTTACTTGCCACTCGGTGTTGAAGCCAATCGAGTTGTTGTCGTTCTCTAGCTCCTGCCACAGCGCAGTGTGGTCGTAGGTACGGTTCCCTACCACCACATCGGTAAATACGCCGTTTTCGTTAATGATGGCTTCCTGGGTATCCCAGCCGCCCAGCCAGGAACCAAACAGCATGCCATCGGCACTGAAGTCGACGTTCGAGTAGGTGTAATCCAGCGTGCTGGTAACCGTGTCGCTCCAGGCGTATTGCAGGGTTGCCTGCGCATTCAATCGAGTGCGGTCGTTGTCTTTAATCAGGTACATCGAAGGCTCTGAATAAAAATGGTTGCCATCGGCACGCTGGTTATTGTTTACATAGGCCGGGTTGCTTGGGTCTACCCGGAAGTAGCCTTCCTCTGCAGCCATCTCTTCCACGGTAATCCAGTTCGCCTCGCGCGTACCTGTTTCACGGTTTTGACGCTGCTGGTACGAACCGGAAAGCGAAAAGCCCCAGTCGCCCATGTTGGTGGCGTACAGCAGGGCACTTTCGAAAGGAGTTTTGCCCGCTTCGCTGGTGGTGTCTTCCAGCAGATTAAAGCTTAGCGAGCGGCTGGTGCCGTTAATTTCCAGCGGCTTGGTGGTAACCATGTTTACCGTGGCACCAATACCGCCGCTGGGCAGTGCCGAGTTCACCGACTTGAACACCTCAACTGCAGAAATACCCGGCGATGCAATATCGCCAAAGTTGAACGAGCGTCCGCCTTCATAGGTGCCCGGTGCGGTGGGCATCAAGCGGCCATTCAGTGTTACCAGGTTAAATTCAGGGCCAAAACCGCGCACCGCAATGCGCTCGCCTTCCAGGTTACTTCGGTCGATGGCAATGCCGGGCACGCGCGCCAGCGATTCCGCCACGTTGCCATCGGGAAACTTACCAAAGTCTTCTGCCGAAATGGCTTCCATGGTGCCCACGTAGCTGCGCTTGATGTCAATAGCATCACGCAGGCTTTGGCGAATACCGGTTACTACCACTTCTTCGATATCGCGCTCGACGATCTCTTCCTGTGCCATGGTTGGCACGCTAATACCGGCGGCCAGCAGTGCGGCCAAACCAATGAAAGGCTGTTTTTTGAATGTCATGTCAATCCACCCCAGTGTATGTGTATGGAAGAACTGGCGTACTACCTGTCGCTTTCGGGCGTTCCCCTGCGCCTGCCAGTTCTCTCAGGCCTAAATGTATTCACATTGAACTACAAGTGTGGGCTTGCTGCGTTGAATTGGACTTGCCGTGCGATGAAGTGTTGTTTAGTTAAAAAAGGGAAGGATTTGGCGGCGGAGAGTGACTGTCTTGGCAGAAGTGTCTGCCCCCCCCAAGGTGGAAGTGTCTGACCCCGCCAGGGTTCAGATGCTGGCGACCTTGCCTCATAAGAAGTGTCTGACCCCGCAAGGGGTCAGATGCTGGCGGCCTTGCCTCATGAGAAGTGTCTGACCCCGCAGGGGTCAGATGCTGGTCGCAAATCCTCAACCCCAATAAAAAACCCGGCAAATGCCGGGCTTTCTTTTTAAATCATTTCTTTGAAACCTAAATCTCCACACTCTCGCGGCTATTGCCTGCATCAAAATACGCCTGAAATACTTTCGGCGTGCGCCCACGGCCAGTCCACTCGTGGGTTTTACCCTCTACCACCAGACGATACTTGGGTGGCACCGGTCCACGCTTGGCACCAGCTTTCGGGCCGGGCTTGCGGCCGCGTTTGGCTGCACCGGCCTTTTTAAGGTCTTCCGGTTTTAGGCCGTTTTCTGCCAGCATTTCATTTATTTTGGCAATTTTGGCCAGGCGATCTTTTTCTTCTTTTTCCTTCTGTTTCTTTTGTTCAGCGTCCAATGCTTCACTCAAGCTAATTACCAGCTTCTTCAAATCGGATATATCCAATTTGCGTGCTTCGGCTTTTGCTTTGGTTTTGGATTTTGCGAATTCTTCAAATGCAGAAGGTTTAACAGCCATTTTTGTCCTTGTTTGTTTACATTGGTAGTTTGGCAATTAAATCAAAAATTCCAATACTTAACAAATAAAGAATAATATTTGTTACCAATTTTTTTAATAGTTAAAAAAATCAAGCCAGCATACCCAAACTAAATAACGACGGCTTGCAGCCCCAGCCGGGTAAAGGGAACAAAATCACGGTCGCTGAACAGCAACTGCCAGCCCATGGATATGCAGAAGGTAGCAATAATAACGTCGGCGGTTTTTCGAATGGTAAAGCCCTGCCGGCGCAACTTGCGGTAATTGTCTGCAGACTGCAGTGCAAGCTCGGCGTCCAGCATGGGGTGAACATCCAGCATTAAAAGGGCCTTTTTTGTTTGGCGATATTCCCGTTGGTGGCGAACACCCTGCAATATCTCCAGCAAAATAAAATCGCCCATGCCCAGCACGCCATCGCGAATCGCATCGTCCAGCAAGTTGGTGTGGTTGGTTTCAAGGCCGTTTAAATAGTCTATCCAAACACTTGTGTCGGCAAGAATCAATCGCTGCCCCGCATCTCGTCCAGGCTGCCCTGCCATTTCACCTTGCCGCGAAGCTTGCGAATTTGCTGTTGCTCGGCGCGTTTTACCAACAACTTCAAACCCTGTTCCACCGCCTGTTTTTTCGTTTGGCTTCCAGATGCAGCCATGGCTTTTGCCATCAAATCATTGTCAATTACGATATTGGTTCGCATAGTGTATGTGTATATATTTATATTCCATACACACTAGCACAAGGGGCCGTCCCCAGCAATTGCGTCCCGGTTTACAGGTCGGTGTTCTTTTCAGCATCAGACCCCCGCTTCGCGGGGAGTCTGACACTTAACCCCGGAAGAAGTGGCCGCGCCCCGATGGAAGTGTCTGACCCCGACAGGGGTCAGATGCTGGTGGCCCTTCACCAAAAAGTCACCTGCCTTCCGCTACAATATCCCTTTGCACCAAACCGAAGGACCCGCCCCACATGCCCCTGTTTAAAGCCTACGACCTGCGCGGCCAGGTACCCACCGACCTGAACGAAGAAATTGCCTACCGCATTGGCCGCGCCTATTGCGAAATTTACCAACCCAGCACCGTGGCCGTGGGTTTCGACATTCGCGAAGAAAGCCCCAGCATTTCCGACGCGCTGATGAAGGGCCTGGTCGACGGAGGCGCCACGGTGCACAACCTTGGCATGGGCGGCACCGAAGAGGTGTACTTCGCCACCTTCAACGGCCAGCTAGACGGCGGCATTATGGTAACCGCCAGCCACAACCCCAAGGGCCACAACGGCATGAAGCTGGTGCGCGAGCAAAGCAAGCCTATATCGGGCGACACCGGCCTGAAAGACATCGAAAAACTGGTATACGGCAAAGACTACTTCGACACCGAAGGCGAGTCTGGCAGCATCGAAATGCATACCGACAAAACCACCTACATTCAGCACCTGCTGGGCTATATCGACCAAAGCCAGCTAAAACCACTAAAAATTGTCGCCAACCCGGGCAACGGCGGCGCCGGCATCGTATGCAAACTGCTCGAAAAACACCTGCCCTTTGAATTTGTTTACCTGAACGACGCACCCGACGGCAGCTTCCCCAACGGCGTGCCCAACCCGCTGTTAAAAGACAACCAGGAAGCCACTGCCGCCCTGGTGCGCGAAACCGGCGCCGACCTGGGCATTGCCTGGGACGGCGACTTCGACCGCTGCTTCTTCTTCGACGCAAGCGGACAATTTGTGGGCGGCGAGTACGTCGTAGCACTCCTCGCGCGAGCCACTCTGATGCGGGAGCCCGGCGCGTCAATTGTCCATGACCCGCGCGTGGTCTACGCCGTGCGCGAGGCGATTGAGGCAGGCGGCGGCGTGCCGGTGAAGTCGAGGACGGGCCACGCATTTG
>CAKZNR010000084.1 GCA_937129725.1 uncultured Cellvibrionales bacterium
CACTTTCAGCCGGTATTTTAATAAGCGGTAAAGGTAATCATTCTTCCGCACACAATTACCCCGCACCAGCAAAGCAGTGAAACACCGCCAATCACTCGCATCACGTGGGTAGTTTGGTCGCCGTTGATTAGCTCTTCTGCCTTCAGCTGATAAATCATGGCGTTGAAGCCCGCCACCGCAATCAGTGCCAGCTTTATTTGAAAGGAAGGGTTGTCCCAGTACTTCCAGGTATTGCCGGCCAAAAAACCGATGCCGGTAATCAGGTTTACCGCAAAGGCGGCCAGCGCCCATTGCACGCAGCGCTCGGCGGTGGCCGGGCTAAGCCGCGGATACAGCCCCAGAAGGCGCAGGTCGACAACCAGTAGGCTGCCCATTAGCACGCAAAGAGCCAGAAAATGAATGGTTTCCATGGTGGGCCAGATATAGCGGCTGCTGTTCACCCAGTTGTTCAGGGAACTGTCGGACAGCCATTGCGCCGCATGAAGAAGCCAGTCGATCATTAGCCGTACATCCCCGACAGATAGGCGATCCAACGCCCGGCGGCTACCGCCACAGCCCAGGCTGTTATGGATGCGTAGGCAAAAGTTTTAAGGGTTGGCACACACCTGGATTCTTCCAGGCTGTGCTCGTCTGTGCCTGACAACTTACTGCCTTGAGGGGTTTGCCAAACAGCCTGCATTCTTCGCAGGCAAAGCGCGGCAACAATGACTGCCGCCATTTTGACCAAAAAGGTGGGGTCGCTGAGATACTCGCTGACACGGGTTACCAGCAGAATAAAGCCGGTTACAAGGTTCAACACGAAACCTGCCCAGGCCACCGCAAACAGTCGCGGCAGCGCGCTGGCCGGAATGCCCAGCAATGCGCCGGTTGCCCGAAGCACCACGGCGCTGCCCAAGCCGGCAGCGATGCCCATGCCCACCGAGTGAAGGGCAATCAGCCAGGGAAACCCCCACGGGCTGACCAGCACCCATTCGGAAAAGGCGTTGGTTTCGAGAAAGTGCACCAGTGCAGACACCAATAGATGGCTCCGGTAGATTCAAGAGTCAATTAGGCCTTTAAAACGGCCACTGTTAGTTCTTTACGGTACGTGAGATGCAGCGCGGCTGCGTGTGTTTTTAAATAAACTTTATGCTAACCGAACTGCGCTGAGTTCATGCAATTTCGAGTGCTTCTGTCTGTGCTTAGGCATTGATGGGGTATAGAAGTGACGATACTAATAGGTACTCGTTTTGCCCCAGCGCGGTGTATCCATCGAGTAACAGGTTAAGTTTGCGAAAGACTCTTCCGGCCCTTTGCTATTGCAAGTTGCGCAATTTATCCAAATTTTTACGTGTTAGAAGTCACCAATATCCAGCCTTCTATTGGGGGTGATTTCAGTTTTTAACCAAACCGTTTGGCCGGGTCTGGCTTGCATTGATGTTTCATAGTGTTACGAACGTTTTGTGCGGCTTGTGTTGTATTGCTAAGTGCTTAAACGACTGGACCACGCAACATGGTCAGGACGATACAAGCTTACTTGGCCCTCATGGGGGGGGTCTAAATTAAAGAGGCGCCTTAAGGAGGCTCTGTATGAATGTTCGTAAACTACTTTTGGGTGTGCTGCCCGTTGGGTTGCTGGCTTGGTGGCCGTCTTCAGTGTTCGCTGCTGCAAATCTGCAGTCGGATGACTTCGTCGGGATTTCCTTTTGGCTAATCTCCATGGCTCTGATGGCTTCAACAGTTTTCTTTCTGTGGGAGACACAAAGCGTCGACGGTAAGTGGAAGACTTCCCTTGTTGTTTCCGCTCTGGTAACGCTAATTGCGGCAGTGCACTATTTCTACATGAGAGACGTGTGGGTAGCGACGGGCGAGACACCAACCGTCTATCGTTACATTGACTGGTTGTTGACCGTCCCTCTGTTGATGATCGAATTTTTCCTTATCCTGAGAGCCATAGGTGCGGCATCAGGTGGCATTTTTTGGAGGCTTTTACTCGGTACGCTGGTAATGCTTGTGCCTGGCTACCTCGGAGAAGCTGGATACATTGACGTGATGCTTGGTTTTGTAATTGGAATGCTCGGTTGGGCTTACATCCTTTACGACATCTTCGCCGGTGACGCTCGGCAGATGGCAGCCGAACCAGCTTCCCCCGCCCTACGTCGCTCCTACAACACAATGCGCC
>CAKZNR010000085.1 GCA_937129725.1 uncultured Cellvibrionales bacterium
TCACGATGGGTACGGCCCAGGTGGAGGCAGGCGGGGCGATTGCCGCCGGCGCGCGAGTCGCCACCGCCGCTGACGGCAAGGTGGTGGCACATTCAAGCGGCATCGCCGTGGGGTTCGCCAAAACCGCCGCCGGCGCTGATGGCGACATTATCGAGGTCAAGCTGGACCAGATGCCGGCTTAACCAACGGGTAACAGAGCAGGAGTAACAAAATATGTCACGTAATAGCACCAGCCAGGCCCGTGTAATTAACCCGGTCCTGACCCGCGCCGCGCGCGGTTTTGAACCTACCGGCCTGGCATGGCGGTCTTTGCTGCCACCGGTCCCGGTCACCGAGCGCGGCGGCACTCGCATTGAGTTTGACGCTTCCAGCTTCGTAGCGCGGGAAACCCTCCGGGCTCCGGGCTCCAAAGCGGCGCGCGGCGAGTTCGGGTACGCGGGCCAGCCCTATGCGCTGCAGCCGCACAGCTTCGACGGCCAGCTGCCGATTGAGAATGACGAGGAGGCCATGCGCGTTCCCGGCATCAATATGCAGACCATCACCGTTCAGAATACCCGGCAAATTCTTGAGCTGGGTTACGAGCGGGAGGCGGCCGCGCTTTGCACTAACGCGAGCAATTACGGCGGTAACACGCTGGCGTTGACTTCCGGCAACCGCTGGGACGAGGCCAACGGCACCCCCGGCCCTGACGTGGCCGCAGCCAATGAGGCCATACGACAGGCCACTGGCGGAAAAGAGGGCAACACGCTGGTGTTGGGCGGCAAGGTGTTCAATCAGTGCCGGTGGGGTGACCATATCGCCGAGCGTACCAAGTACGTGCAGCGCGGTGCGCCCAGCCTGGACGATTTGCGCTCTTACTTCAATGTTCAAAACATTGTTGTGGCCCGCAGCGCGGAAGCTGCCGACGAGGCGGCCACCGGCGGCTTTACCGACCTTTGGGACAACGTGGCCATACTGGCTTATGTGGCCCAGGGCACCATTGCCCGACCGCTGCCCAGCTTCGGTTACACGTACGAAATCCCCATGATTGCCCGCTCACCGTACTACGAGGACGACGTGCGCAGCTGGCTGTTTCCGATGGACTGGCACCGGTCTGCGGAAATCGTGGGGCCAGGCGCTGGTTTCCTGTTGACCAACGTTGTGACCTAACCGGGTTCGCTCGGCACGCGGCTGGGGTGACGGTCTCCCACCCCAACCGTCCCGGCTCCGGCCGGGTGCCGGGCGGCTTTACGGAGACCCATTAAAGCGAGGCTGTAATGACCACTAAGAAAACCACTCAAAAGGCCGGCGACGATGAGCAGGCCGCAGGTAGCTACACCGTAGCCATTAATTACGCCGGGCTGATCAAAACAGCCGACGGCCTGGCCGGGGCTGGTGACGAGGTCACCCTGGACCCCAAGCGGGACGCGCGCATTATTGCGACCTGCACCCAGGAGGGCCTGGACGCGGAAGCCAAAGCCAAAGCGGCCGCAGCTAAAGCGGCCATGGGCAAAGGCAAGGACGCCGAGTAAACCGCC
>CAKZNR010000086.1 GCA_937129725.1 uncultured Cellvibrionales bacterium
CACAACACCTTTCGCGACCGCCACAGCTATATTTGCGCGCACGAAGACGGGCGACCGATCCAGCCCGCAGACGCGTTGTTTGCGCAGAAAGATTTTCATGTGTCTCCCTTTTTTGAGCGAGACGGTCAGTACCGTTTTCGGTTCCACCTGGGTGAGAACAGATTGAAGGTGGATATCGATTACCTGGATAAAGCCGGTCAGTTGCGTTTGGGCACTGGCTTGCAGGGTGACCTGATGGAATTTGATTATGGGCAATTGGCTCGAGAGTTGGTGCGCGCGCCCCTGGTGTCGTTGGCTTCATGCGTGCAAATTGGTTGGCAGGCGCTGATTTTGCGGCTGAAAAAAGTTTCCTGGCATGATCGACCGACACCCAAGCAACCTGTGTACAGCCGCACTCTGGATGCGCCCGCAAGCAGTAGTGGAGAACTTTGAATATGTTGAATCGCTTTATGGCTGACCGGCTTTTCGCCATTCTCGAGCGCGCGCCGGTCGGGCGGTTCGTCGTCGAGACGCCCGATGGCAAGGTGCATCACCTGGGGCAGGGTAGCGGTGAACTGGTAGCAACCATGCACATGCACGACTGGCGGGTGATTGGTGCCTTTCTGAAGGATGGCGAGATTGGGTTGACCGAAACCTATCGCGATGGCCTTTGGGATACACCGGATCTCACCAGCCTTTTACAGCTGGGCCTTGCCAATATGGATGCCATTGGCAAGGTCGTGCGAGGCGGCTATCTGCAACGCCTGTTCAGCCGCATTACTTACCGCATGCGGGAAAACCATATGCGCGGTAGCAGGCGCAATATTCAAGCGCATTACGACCTGGGGAATGATTTTTACAAGCTGTGGCTTGATCCGGGGATGACATACAGTTCAGCGCTGTTCGATGCCAACACCGAGAAGCTGTCTGCTGCCCAGGACAATAAGTATGACCGTATTCTTGAGCTGCTCGAAACCGACAGGGGCTCAATGCTGGAAATTGGTTGTGGCTGGGGTGGATTTGCCGACCGGGCATTGCAGCGAGCCGATTATGACTACCGCGGTATTACTCTATCGGATCAGCAGCATCAATACGCTACAGAGCGGCTGAAAGGCAGCGGCAAGGTGGTACTGGAAGACTACAGGCTGCAAGAGTCCAGGTACGACAGCCTGGTTTCAATCGAGATGTTTGAGGCGGTTGGAGAAAAGTACTGGGGCACTTATTTTTCCAAGCTTAAATCGTTGCTGGCTACCAATGGGAAAGCAATGGTTCAAACCATCACCATTCGCGACGAAAATTTTGAAACCTATCGCCGTCGCGGAGACATGATTCGCACCTTTATTTTCCCCGGCGGCATGTTGCCCTCGCCATCCCGATTCAAGCAGGAAGCCGAAAAAGCCGGGTTGCGGATGGAGGACAGGTTCGATTTCGGGCAGGACTACGCGCAAACGCTGAAACATTGGCTTCAGGCTTTTGAGCAGAGATTGGACGAAGTGCGCACGCTTGGATTTGATGAAGGCTTTATTCGTGTCTGGCGCTTTTATCTTTGCGCCTGTATTGCCGCATTCTCGAATGGCAGTACCAATGTGATGCAAGTGAGGTTGGGGCATGCTTGAATTTTCTGCACCGCGTCGACCTGTTTTTCTCTTACCCCTTTTGATGGGTGGGCTGCTCGTTTTTTATAGCGCGCTGCTGCAAGCCCGACAGGAGTCTGGCCAGAGACAGAACGGTGGCATGCAGCAAGCTGCATGGGTGGGTAGCAACACTGCCGAGAAAGAAGAGCTGGGGCGTTACCTGGGTGAGGCACAACTGGTGGGTAGTGGAACCTTTGCATTTGCTTTCTGGGACGTTTACGACGCCAATTTGTACAGCGCCAGCGGCCAGTTCGATTCAGACAAACCCTTTGCGCTTGAGCTGGTTTATCATCGCAATTTCAAGGGTGAAGACATTGCCGATCGCTCGGCCGAATTAATCCGCCAACAGGGTTTCGAAGACGAAATTCGCCTTGCCAGCTGGCACAGCCAGATGGCGATGATTTTCCCGGACGTGCAAGAGGGTACTCGCCTTACCGGGGTTCGCACGCAACAGGGATTTGCGTCTTTTCTTCTTGACGGCCAGCCGGTTGGCGAGATTCGCGA
>CAKZNR010000087.1 GCA_937129725.1 uncultured Cellvibrionales bacterium
TCACGGAAACCGCGCTCGATAATTCTGCCAGTATAGGTTGCCGCCGACGGTAGGCAGCAGGGCAGGGGGGCAATATCGGCCAGCTGCAATTTGGCCCGATTTCCGGCAAGTGGGTGCTCCTGGTTGCAAACAAACACCAGCCGATCGTTCCATAATTCAATGGATTCGATACGCTGCTCAGCGCGTTGGGATAGGGTAATAGCGGCAAGTTCGATATCGCCCCTCGCCACCAGTTCGTGGGCCAACTCGGAGTCCATGAACCGAATATCAAGCTTCACCGCAGGATAACTTTTGCGGAACTGGTGCAGAACGGCGGGAAGGCGATGCAGGCCCAGGTGGTGACTGATGCCGATTGACAGCACCCCGGCAGTATCACCGCTGGCCGATTCGAGCAGCGCCAGGGTGTGTTCGTACTCGTTGACCAGGTGGAGGGCCCGCTCTCGAAAAAGATCACCGGCTTCGGTCAGCTGAACCTGCCTGCCGATGCGATCGAATAGTTTCACGCCAAGCTCCTGCTCCAGCAGGGCGATGCGTTTGCTGACGGCTGGCTGAGAAAGGTGGGTTTCTTCTGCCGCCCGTGAAAATGAACTGTACTGGGCAACAGCCAGAAAGGTTTTCAGGTATTTGGTTTCCATGTTCGATTCTTTGTTGGGCTGTATATTCCAAATAGTAATTTAATATATAAAAAAGATAAATTGTTGTTATCAGTGCTGGCTTCTATAATTTGCCCACCTTACCAATCCGGGCATAGACGCTATGGCCAATACCCTTTACGACAAGCTGTGGAACCAACACCTGGTAGACGCCAGGCAAGACGGTTCTGCGCTGATTTATATCGATCGTCAGCTAATTCATGAAGTGACCTCGCCCCAGGCTTTCGAGGGCCTGCGTTTGGCTGGCCGCAAACCCTGGCGGCTGGACAGCAATATAGCGACCCCCGACCACAACGTTTCGACCGATCCCGGCGAGCGTTCGGGTGGCTACGAAGCACTGAAGGATGAAACTTCGCGTATTCAGCTGCAAACCCTGGACAACAATTGTGACGAGTTCGGTATAGCCGAGTTTTTGTTGAATGATCGCCGTCAGGGCATTGTGCATGTGGTTGGCCCGGAAACCGGTGCTGTTCTGCCCGGTATGACGGTGGTGTGCGGGGATTCGCATACCTCAACCCACGGCGCGTTGGGCGTCATGGCCATGGGCATCGGCACATCCGAGGTTGAGCACGTGCTGGCAACCCAGTGTCTGGTGACCAAAAAACAGAAAAATATGCAGGTGAGGGTTGAAGGCGTGCTTGGTTTCGGTGTCACGGCCAAAGACGTGGTGTTGGCTGTAATCGGCGAAATTGGTACGGCTGGCGGTACTGGTTATGCCATCGAGTTTGCCGGCTCAGCTATTCGTGATCTGTCGCTTGAAGGACGCATGACGATTTGCAATATGGCTATTGAGGCCGGAGCGCGTGTGGGTATGGTGGCGGTGGACGATAAAACCATCGACTACGTGCGTGACCGCGCTTTTGCTCCAACGGGTGACAACTGGGATCGCGCCGTCGAGGCCTGGAAGCAACTCCATTCTGACGAGGGTGCCCGGTTTGACCGGGTGGTCGAATTGGATGCGGCACAAATTGAGCCGCAAGTGACCTGGGGAACCTCCCCGGAGATGGTGGCATCAGTAGGTGCTGATGTGCCGTCGCCGCAGGATTTTGATCAGGAGGTGGCTCGCAAGGGTGTTCAGCGTGCACTCGAATACATGGGGCTGAAAGCCGGAACACCCATTGGTGAAATTCCGGTAGACCGGGTTTTTATCGGCAGCTGCACCAACTCGCGCATCGAAGACCTGCGGGCTGCTGCCGAAGTGGTTCGAGGTTATCGCAAGGCAGATTCTGTAAAACAAGCCATGGTGGTACCCGGTTCAGGCCAAGTAAAACACCAGGCCGAGGCGGAAGGCTTGCACCATATCTTCATTGATGCGGGATTTGAGTGGCGCGAACCGGGTTGCTCGATGTGTCTGGCAATGAATGCTGACAAGCTGGGAGAGGGCGAGCACTGCGCCAGTACATCCAACCGTAATTTCGAAGGTCGGCAAGGGTTCGGTGGTCGAACTCACCTGGTTAGCCCGGCAATGGCTGCCGCGGCTGGTGTTGCTGGCAATTTCGTCGATATTCGAGCATGGGAGAAAAAATCATGAAGGCACTGAAAAAACACAGGGGCCTGGTAGCGCCCATGGACAGAGCCAATGTCGATACGGATATTATTATTCCCAAGCAATATCTGAAAAGCATCAAGCGCACGGGCTTTGGCGTCAACCTGTTCGATCAGCTTCGCTATCTGGATGAGGGGTGGCCGGGCAAGCCACTGGAAGATCGACAGCCAAACCCGGAATTCGCGCTGAATCAAGACCGCTATATAGGTGCAAGCGTGCTTCTCGCGCGCGAAAACTTCGGCTGTGGATCGAGCCGGGAACACGCTCCCTGGGCACTGGAAGATTTCGGTTTTCGAGTGGTTATTGCACCCACTTTTGCCGATATTTTTTACAACAACTGTTTCAAGAACGGTGTGCTTCCGCTGGAGTTGCCGGCGCAACTAGTCGAGCAATTATTTCAGGCCATGTACGAGCAGCCCGGCTATCAGCTAACGGTTGACCTGGAAGAACAGCAGGTTTTAACCGATGAGGGTGAATCCTTTTCGTTTGACATCGATGCCTTTCGCAAACATTGCCTGATCGAAGGGCTGGACGATATCGGGCTGACCCTGCAGTCAGCCGACAGGATAAAAGAATACGAGCAGCAGCGACGCACTGAGGCGCCCTGGTTGTTTGATGTGATCAGCAAGGGAGCCATCTGATGTCGCGGAATGTTTTGTTGCTGCCCGGAGATGGCATTGGCCCGGAGATTATTGAACAGGCTGCGCGCCTGCTGGAAGCCCTGAATCATCGCCGATCACTGGGGTTACAGCTGAGCCAGGCAAGGCTGGGTGGGTCGGCGTACGATGCCGAGGGCTCGCCCTATCCGGATAGCACCGCGCAGGCCGCACGCAACAGCGATGCCATACTGCTGGGCGCCGTTGGCGGACCCAGGTGGGCTGATGTGGAGCGGCAGCTGCGCCCCGAGCAGGGCCTGCTGAATATCCGCGCCGACCTGGATTTGTTCGCCAACCTGCGCCCCGCGCTGTTGTTTCCCCAGCTGGCGAATGCCAGCTCGCTGAAACCCGAGCTGGTGGCCGGCTTGGATATTTTGATTGTGCGCGAGCTGACCGGTGGCATATATTTCGGAGAGCCGCGCGGTATTCGAACCCTGCCCAATGGCGAGCGCCAGGGTTACAACACCGATGTTTACAGCGAATCCGAAATTCGACGTATCGCCAGGGTCGGATTTGAGCTGGCGCAAAAACGCGGCCGAAGGCTGTGCAGCGTCGATAAGGCGAACGTGTTGGATGTCACCCTCCTTTGGCGCGAGGTGGTGACGGAGATGGCAGCTGACTACCCGGATGTCGAGCTCGAGCATCTGTATGTGGACAATGCCGCGATGCAGCTGGTCATCAAGCCCAAGCAGTTTGACGTCATCCTGACCGGCAATCTGTTCGGTGATATTCTGTCCGACGAGGCGGCCATGCTGACCGGTTCAATCGGCATGTTGCCTTCGGCCAGTATGAACGAATCGCGCCAGGGCCTTTACGAGCCCTGCCATGGGTCTGCTCCGGACATTGCCGGTCAGGGAATTGCCAACCCACTGGCTACTATCTTGTCGGTTGCCATGATGCTGCGTTACTCGTTGAATGAAGCCGATGCGGCCGACTCGATCGAGCGAGCGGTGAGTGCGGCGCTCGATGAAGGCCTGCGCACACCGGATATCTTGACCAGTGACACCACCCGGGTTGGAACCGCTGAAATGGCCGATGCAGTGATTCGAAATCTCGACTAGCGGTTCTGCCAATCAGGTCTTGCGCTGCATATTTACTTTTGAACACAGGAACAATAATGAAGAAAACAGTCGGAATGGTAGGTTGGCGCGGCATGGTGGGCTCCGTGCTGATGAATCGCATGAAGAGCGAGAACGATTTTTCGCGTATTGAGCCGGTGCTCTTTTCCACCTCGGCAGCTGGCGCCGACGCGCCGGACATTGGCCAGGGCAAATCGAAGTTGCTGGATGCCAACGACATCAGCTCTCTGGCTCAAATGGATATTATTCTTTCCTGCCAGGGAGGCGACTACACCAAGGCGGTTTTCCCCAAATTGCGCAGTGCCGGATGGACGGGCTACTGGATTGATGCAGCCTCGGCATTACGCATGAACGACGATGCCCTGATCGTGCTTGACCCGGTGAATATGGAGTCGATCCAGCGCGGCATCGAATCTGGCGTGAAAAACTTCGTTGGTGGCAACTGCACGGTAAGCCTGATGTTGATGGCTTTAGGCGGATTGTTTCGCGAAGGTCTGGTGGAATGGACCACTTCCATGACCTATCAGGCTGCATCCGGCGCCGGTGCACGCAATATGCGGGAACTGATTGCGCAAATGGGTGATCTGAAAAGCTGCGTTGAAGCCGAGCTGGAAGATCCCTCGTCGGCCATTCTTGAGGTGGATCGAAAAATTGCCGCGAGAATGCGTTCGAAAGACTTTCCAATCCAGGCATTCGGCTACCCGCTGGCCGGAAGCCTGCTGCCCTGGATTGACGTCGAGGTAGAGGGCGGTTTCAGCAAGGAAGAGTGGAAGGGATATGCCGAAACCAACAAGATTCTCGGCCGCCAGCAGCAGCCCATTCCGGTTGACGGTATATGTGTGCGGGTTGGTGCCATGCGCTGCCACGCTCAGGCGCTAACGCTCAAGTTAACCCGCGATGTGCCCATGCAGGATGTCGAGCAAATTTTGGCTCAGGCCAACTCCTGGGTTCGCGTTATCGAGAACAGCAAAGAGGCCAGCCTTTCGGCCCTGACACCAACCCAGGTGACGGGTACGCTGGATATTCCGGTAGGGCGTTTGCACAAGATGCGAATGGGTCCCGAGTACCTCAGTGCGTTTACCGTGGGTGATCAATTGCTGTGGGGTGCGGCCGAACCTTTGCGCAGAATGCTCAGAGTGCTTCTCGAATCCTGAAAAAACAGATGCTTATCACATTCTGGTGAAGTAATTTGGCCAGATTGGTTCTCAATTGCAGATATTGCTGCAATAATTGGCCTATTCGATTTGAACGGGAAGGCGGTATGGGCCGGACAATGACCCCTGAGTCGCACTTGGTTAGCCTGCGGTGGGTGCGCCGTATCAGCAGGATGCTTATGGCGGTAGCGGCAATGTCAGCTGCCCAATTGCAAGCGCTGGGGCTGGGCGATATCGAGGTTTATTCCGCTATCAACGAGCCGTTTAGCGCTGAAATTGGTCTTACCAATCTGGGCGGTGTACAGGAAAACGAGCTCCTGGTGGCCCTCGGCGGAGTATCAGACTATGAAAACGCAGGCGTCAGCTCGGATTTTACCCACTCAGATCTGAGCTTCGATGTCGATCTTTCAGTGCCGGGCAACCCGCTGGTACGAGTTTCCAGCTCGCGGCCCATCAAAGAGCCTTATCTCAACTTTCTGGTGCAGGCCCGTTGGCCCGCCGGCCGTTTGCTGCGGGAATTTACCGTACTGCTCGATTTTCCGGCGTTTTCCGGTGACTCCCCACAAAGCCTAAGCCAGCCGGAGCCCGCTGCAGCGGCAGTGGCTCCAGCCCCAGCCCCGCGCCAGCAACCGGCGGCCCAGGCTGCACCAATGCCTGCGCCCAATCGGCCTGTGGCTGCTGTGCCCGCATTGCCGAGGATAGCCGAGCGGGTGGATGGATACCGTGTTCAAACAGGTGACACGCTATGGTCAATTGGTGGTCAAATCGCCGCCGATCTTGGAGTTAGTCGCTCGCAAGCCATGTTGGCAATTCGCGATGCCAATCCCGAGGCCTTTATTGACAGCAATTTGAACCAGCTCAAAGCCGGTTCAGTTATTCGCATGCCAAGTCGCGCCGAGGCCACCCGACGATCTGCCGATCAGGCCAGCGAGCAATTCACCGCTGAAATTAACGGTGCGCAGCCACAGGTAACTCCGCTGCAATCCACTCCGGCAGACTTCCGTGACGATGCTTCAGGCGCTGCAGCAGAGCCCCAGTTCCGATTGGCCTCGGTTGATGATGCAAATGCGCAGGCGGGTGGCAGCGGTCAGGTAGAAGAGATTCAGGCAGAAAACCAACGCCTTGCTGATATCAACGCCACCCTGCAAGACGAGCTTGAAGCAGTTGAAGTTGAAAATGACGATTTGCGCGCCAGGCTTGCAAACCTGGAAGAGCAGGTTGAGTTGATGGAGGCGCTGGTCGAAGTTGAAAGCCAGACAGGCGCCCAGGTGCAACAGGCGCTAACCGAACCCGAAACCACTCAACCGGTTGCAACTCCGGTTGTAGCCAGCCAGGTGCGCGAAGAAACGCTGCTCGATCGGGTGATGGGGTGGTTGCCCATTCTGGGCCTGGTGCTGGTAGGCCTTCTGGTGGGTGCTTACCTGATTGTTCGGCGCCGTCAGGCTGGTGACGATAGTGACAGCGAAGAATACCTGGAGGAAGAGTACGACGAATCTGCTGCCGTGTTGGAGGAAACCGCTGCTGTGGAATCCGCAACTTCCGAAGATGACACTGACGATGAGCTCGACACCGAACTGTCAGACTTCGAGGATGTCGCCCGCATGGCCGAAGAAGAAGGTCTTGCGGATGAGGTGTCTCAGCCACAAGCCGAAGGCGAGGAGCTTGCCGACGTCACGGCCGAAGCAGAAGAAGATGACTGGGATTCCGATTTCGATGACCTGGATGCCTTCTTCAGCGACTCTGATGCAGATGGAGAATCGACAACAGTCTCCGCTGAATCGGACGAGTCTGACGAGTTGCTTACGGAAAACGAAGACGACGAAGACGCTCCGCAAGAAGAGGCAGAAGAGCCAAGCGAGCCCAGGGCTGAAGACTCGAATGATCTCACCTTCGATAGTGCTGACCTGAATAGCGATACGGATGAAGCGTCAGATACCGCCGCAGAGCTACCTGAAGATGCCGACAGCGAAGATGGCCTCGATTTGAATAGCGTTGTCGAAGATATAGCCGATGAGTCAGACGAGACTGACGCCGATACTGCAACTGAAGGCAGTGACAATGAGGCGGATGAACTGGACGACTGGCAAACAGGTCTCGATGAAGATTTCGACGACATTCTGGGCGAAGAAACTGGCTCAGACGAGGCAGGAACCGACGCGATCGACAGCGTAGAGGG